>CAMBES010000001.1 GCA_945865855.1 Rhizobium sp. Q54
AAAAAAGCAAAGACGCCGCGATAAGAAACCACATTTTATGTGATTTTTTTTCCGCTAAAAAATGATAGGAAAAAAGACAAATAGGAAGAAAGACAAAGATGAAGGCTAGAGAGTTAAATAACATTTAACGCCCTTTAATTGATTTAAAAACACCCAAAAAAGACTTCGACGCAGCTTTTAATTTTCCAATCCCAGCTCTTATTTTAAGTAATTTTTTAGCAATCTTCTCAACCTCTCTTTCTCTTTGCCTTAAACTTAACAACTCTCTCCAAGTAGCAATACCAAGAACTCGCATCGCAATTCTATTTTTTATTTTCACCTCTTCTTGGGCAGAAATTTTACTATTAGAATCGTGAATATTCATCTGCATCGTTAATTCTGGCATCCAATAAAACTTCAGCCCTTCTTTGTACATTAGCGCCGCAAAATACAAATCTTCGCAATCGTGAATGAGTGGATCGATTAAAATATCGGACGTTAAGCTGCTTTTCTTAATCATAAAACATGGATGAACAGGATGGTTTAAGCTCATCATCTCTTCGTAATTAACCTTACCAAACCCTCCCAAATTATAAGAGCTTTCCTTACCAGTAAGCTTACCCAGACTCATCATAAGATCGGTCATGCAAGCTCCTGGAAGAGTTTTTGCCAAAGAACTATTGTTTTTATAAACCCTTCCGGAATACACAAAATCGGCATCATATTTCGCATCAAAAAACTCCACCATTTTGGAAGCGTGGTTTGGATACCACAAATCGTCATCATCAAGCAAAGCTACGTATTCACCGCTTGAAGCTTTGATGCCATTTAGAATTAAGCTACTGCGAATATTTGACACCGACTCAATTATGACTAATTTTTCAAAACAATCTTCCAAAGATTTTGTAAGTTCGAGCAATTCTTGATTTTTTTTATACAACACGAGTATCAACTCGATTCTTTTGTAAGTTTGATCAGCTAAAGATTTCAAGGTCTTTAAAACCATATCCTTCGATCTTCCTCCAGATCTAACAATCACACTAACCAAAGGGGCCTCGCCATCTTTTTTATAGCCAATACTAAGGTAATTTTTTCTCATAACTTCGTGATGAAAAGCTATTAACTTACTCAACATTTTTTCAGCAGAGAGCTTGTGGCAAAAAATTTCATGAGCTTTTTTGGCTTTAATTTTTGCATCTTCCGGATTTTTTCTAGCCCACTGCACATGAGACAAAATCTGCTTCGACATCTCATTTTCATCCCGACTTGTTACGTAAAGCAACGAATCTCCAAAAATTTCTCGGTAAAATTTTAGATCATCCGCAATACACAAAGCTCCGCTTGCGACCACTTCATATATTCTATTGTTTCCCAGACCATCTTCATAAAAATCATGAGAGCTTAGAGCCAAGCCAATTCCACAAGATCTGTAAATGTCTAATAAATTTTCTGAATCTTCAAAATCAACCGCACCCTTAACGCAATTTTTATTTTTTATCCAAGACCATCCTTCCGCTTTTCCGTAAAGCTCTAAAAAGTTTTCTTTCTCTGACAAAATTGACAAAAGCCTTTCAAACCTAGGCCTCTTTTTCCCACCAAAGCCACCGCTGATCATCTCCCAATTATTACCAAAATAGGCTAGTCTAGGCTCTTTGAAATTAACTTGATCACTAAACTTGGTTTCCAGCTGAGAGTTTGCAAATGTAAGCAAGTTGCAATTCTTTGAATAAAAAAAACACATATCTGAAATGGCCTGAGCAACGGTTTCGGACTGAGTTAAGTAGCCATCAAAAGTTAAATATGCTCGTAGGTCATTTTCATTTTTTAACCTTAAACTTATCGCCTCGTTAAAAATGACGTAAGTTGGAATCTCGCAAAATTTAGGAGTAAAGCTTGAATGAGAGACGATAAAATTCGGAGCAAATTTTACAATTTCATCGCCGTCACAAAAGGACTCGATCTCTAAATCAGTTCCATCAAGAGACTTAATTTTTTTATAAACGGAATCGGACGCATTCTCAGCAGCAACTTTCTTTTTGTAGGGATTAAAAATTGCAATTTTCATTATTAAAACGGCCCTTTAAATTCTTCTAACTCTTCGTTTTTTACATTAAGTTTTGACCAGTCAATCCTCTCACATGCAAGCATTTCACAGACTTTATTCGAGATGGTTTTGCTGTTTGGATAGAATAAATCTTCGAGTGATTTTGTTGTCGGACACGTTGTCGCTGCAAAGCCCCTGCGCGCGATTTGGATTTTCTTATTCGGGAATTCTTCGCAAATTCTTGCGATGATTTCTGCCGATGTTCCGAACTCAACCCAACCATTATCAACCACTAAAATTTTTCCGGTTTTAGCGACAGATTTTTTGATCAATTCAATATCGAGTGGATTTATCCAAATTGGATCAATCACTTCGGCACTAACTCCAATCGACTCAAGATGATGCGCTGCACGAGTCGCCTCCAGAGCCATGTGCGAGATGCCAACAACAGTAATATCTTTTCCTTCTTTGACGATTCTACCTTTACCAATTTCCATTTCAAAAGCGTCTACAGGCACGTAACTCTTAGAATTACAAAGCAAACGATGCTCCATAAAAATCACCGGATTATTGTCGCGAATCGCCGCGATCAAACATCCTTTCGCATCGTGAGCATTAGACGGAGCTACAACACGCATTCCAGGAATATGCGCGAATAGTGAATGGAGAGCTTGTGAATGTTGTGCACCCTGCCCCCAAGATCTACCAATCATCGTACGCACAACCAGTGGAATAGACAGCGCGCCATTATACATGTAATGCGCTTTTGCTGCCATGTTGATGAGTTGATTCGCTGCCAGCGTCATAAAATCCATTCTGATGTGAACGTGAATTGGACGTAAGCCATACATCGCCGCACCTACCGCTACACCAGTCATCGCATCTTCAGAAAGTGGGGTTCCGAATAATCTTTCTGGTCCGAATTTTTCGATTCCATCAGTTGAGCCTTGGATTTTTTTGTGATCGTCAACATCTAAACCAAAAACAAAAACTTTTTCATCGCGCGCCATTTCTTGAATGCAGGCTTCCGCAATTGCATCAACGTAGCGAATTAATTTCTGCTCAGATTTTTTTGTGATCACTTTGTCTTTGATCTTCTCAAGCCTTGGTGCGAGGACGTTCTCGAATAATTCTTTTACGCCAGGAAATTTTGATTTCTCAGAAAAATCGATTGAGTCAGAAATTTTTTTCTCAACTTTTTTGGTAATTTTTTTCACTTCATCAGCATCAAGCATTTTTGCCAAAACGGCAATCTGATCATTGGCAAGCCAGGTTTTATATGTGTCGAGACAGCGATAATCTTCGTTTAAATCTTCAGTTGGACCAACATGTTCTTTGTAGCGATAAGTATGACATTCGATAAAAATTGGCCCGCTTTCTGGATTATTTTTAATCTCATTTAGAGCTTTTTCGGTCACTTCGCGAATCTTAAAAACATCGCCGTCAGTAACGCGGAAAGTCTTGATTCCGTAGGTCGCAATACGTTCACAAATTTTGTCAGTTGGCCATCTGCGCTCGATTGGATTATGAATCGCCAAACCATTATTTTCGCACAAGAAAATCATCGGCAACTTATGAAGTGCGGCAAAATTTATACTTTCAGAAAAACATCCTTCTTCAGTTGCGCCGTCACCAAAAAATGAAACGACAACTCTTTGCTTACCAGTTTTTTTTGCTTCACGCTTCAATGCCATCGCATAGCCTGTAGCCACGGGAATCGTGGTTCCAACCACGGCAGACGCGCCCATGATTCCGTGATTCATATCGATCAAATGCATCGACCCAGCCTTACCGCCAGCGCAGCCATCTTTTTTTCCGTAAAGTTCCGCCATCATTTTATTGAGATCTCCACCCTTGGCAATGTGAGTGGCGTGACATCTGTAAGTGTTCGAAACGATATCATCTTTCGCTAAAATATCACAAACGCCGACAGCTACAGCCTCTTGACCAATCGATAAATGCACAGGACTTTTAATGGCATCAGTGTGATAAATTCCCGCGATCTTTTCTTCGAATTTTCTGATAAGTAACATCGACTCATAAAGACGTGAAACTAGATTCTTGCTTTGTGTCATAATTAAAATTTTAAAAATGGTTTATCCTAAAATCACAATCATCACTCCGGTAAAAAATTCAGCAAAAACTTTGGAGAAATCCATTAAAAGTTTGTTGCAACAAAATTACCCAAATCTGGAATATATTATCATGGATGGAGGCTCAATTGACGGCACTCTAGACGTTATAAAAAAATACGAAAAAAATATCACTTATTGGCAAAGCAAGAACGATGGTAGCAACGTAGTAGCGCACATTGAAGGAATAAAAAAAGCCAGTGGAGAAATTGTCGCCTTTCTCAATGCTGATGATTTTTATGAACCAGAAATTTTGAAAAAAGCTGGCGCAGACTTTGCAGAAGATTCTTCGCTAGATATCATTTCCTTCCGTTTTAGAACCATAAAAAATGATAAGGTTAATGAAGAAGTAGCCCTTCAAGACATCGATCTAAACAAAAATAAAGTTACAGCCGCACTCGGAATTAATGCGCGCTTTTTCAAGAAAGATCTGTTTTATAAATATGGCTTTCCCCTTACAAATGACGACCGCGGCAGAGTTCTCATCAGCAATGATTTAGAATATATTACCCGTCTTCTTCTCAAAGGCGTCAAAAACAAAAGTGTCGATTATATCGGGTATAATTACGTCATCCATGATGATTCTTTGACCTTCTCTAAAAGCCACGCAACTAAGATTCGTCTTTGCGAGGATAAAATTTTTATCGCTAAAAAATTTCTCAATTCATCTGAATTCAATTTAGCAAAAACCTGGCGCAAAACTTTTAAGAAATGGATCAAGAAATATCGCGCGATGCTTGTAGCTAGCCACCTCAAGCAAGGTCACCTAAAAGAAGCGAAAGAAAATTTTCTTGCTGGAAGCGAAGAAAATGGATTCATCAAATTTGCTTTCTACTCAGTTAAGACACTGATTCGAAGCAGAAAAGAGAAGGGAGTTGGTTTTTAAGCACCAAGAATTTCTTCCCGATTCTCGACGCTTCAGCCGCCCTCATATCGGTTTCATTATCGCCAAGCATTAGAGATTTTTTTGGATCGATGTTAAATTCTTCAATTGCCTTCAGAAGCATGCCAGGAGAGGGTTTGCGATCAAATGAGTTTTGGCGATATTTTTCAATTTTTCCTTCTGGGTGACATGGGCAGTAAAAAGTTTTGGTGATTTTTATTTCGCGTTTTTGGAACTCACTTTCCATCCATTTCGTTAGCTCGAGAAATTCTTCTTCGCTGTAAAAACCTTTGGCGATTCCGCCTTGGTTTGTTACTACGATTAACAAATATCCAAGATCTTGTGCGCGTTTGCAGAGATCAAAAATTCCATCGATAAAATCAAATTTTTCCTTCTCAAAAACATGGCCATGATCGATGTTAATTACTCCGTCGCGATCGAGAAATAATGCTTTGTTTTTAATGAAATTTGACAGCTCTTTTTGTGCTCTTGCGTAATCTTCAGGAATGCCAATATCGATGAAATATCCTTCAGCTGTAAAGGCTTGCGGCTCAAGCCATGAAAGCTCTTTTGCTAAAAAGTCTGACTCAAAAGAAAATGCTTCTGGAACTGAGAATCTTTTAAAAATTTTTGGATCCAAAAGATAAATCCCCCCATTAATGAATCCTTCACTCGATGTCATCCCGAGTTTGTCTAAGGGTTTTTCTTCGAAATTTTTGATCACAAAATTCTCATCAAAAACTACGCGTCCGTAACGACTACAATCATCCATCTTGCGCAAAACCATTGTCAGATTTTTCTTGTGAGCGGCGAATAATTTTTGGTAATCAACTTGCAAAAAACTGTCACCATTCAACACCAAAACTGGCTGATTTTGATCAATAAATTTTAGTGAATTTATAATTGCTCCACCGGTACCTAGAGGCTTGTCTTCTCTCGCGTAAGAGACGCTCATCCCCAAATAATTATCACTAAAATATTCAACGATTTTTTCTTGCAGATAACCAACTGAAATCACCACTTTTTTTACGCCGTGATTGCGCAAATTCTGCAAAAGATAAGCCAAAAAAGGTTTACCAGCAATATCCGCCAACGGTTTTGGTACATCCTTTACAACCTCTTTTAATCTAGTTCCAAAGCCACCCGCTAAAATTATCGCCTGCATTTATTTTAAGTAATTATTCATCGCTTCATCCCTGCGAAGGCGGGGATCCAGGAGAACTCACAGCACGCTGGAAAATTACTGGATCCCCGCCTTCGCGGGGATGACGCGGAGAAATATGTTATTTTTTATTTTTTGGGTCGTGAGTTGCGCCGAAAAAATAATCTTCAATCAAAGCGCAAATTATGTGACCAGCGGCAATGTGACCTTCTTGAATTTTAGGAGTTTCGTCGGAAGGAATATTGATTTGGTAATCAGCAATCGCGCCAATATCACGACCATTTTCACCTAAGAATCCAACCGCGATGATTTTTTTTGCTTTCGCTGCCTTCAAGGCTTCGAGCACATTTTTGCTACGACCGGAAGTTGAAATTCCGATCAATACATCGCCAGCCTGCCCTACGGCCTCAAGCTGACGCGAGAATGAATGAAGATAACCGTAATCATTGCCAATAGCCGTCAAGGCAGATGTATCAACGCTTAACGCCATCGCATTTAAAGGTGGACGATCGTAGGAAAGTTTGCTCACCAGCTCCGCTGACAAATGTTGTGAATCAGCAGCGCTGCCGCCATTGCCGCAAAATATGATTTTTCTGCCCTGCTTCAATGATTCGATACAGGTTTTCGCAACAGTTTCGATGTCGCGATGTAATTTTTCGTCAGCTAAAATTTTTTCAAAAACATCGCGCGTTTTTGTGAATTCAGAAATTATGTAATTTTTCATTTGTTGATTCTCCAGCTCTGCGAACCCTCGTCAACAAAGTGACAAGGCATGGTTCGACCAGCTTTTTCTTGTTCAAGTAAGCGTATAATTTTCATTCTTTTTGACGGCGGTACCAAAAACATAATGAAGCCACCGCCGCCAGCACCGGAAATTTTTCCAGACATAGCGCCAGCATCCATAACCAGGTCATAAATGCGGTCGATATTAGAATTAGAAATTTTTGCTGAGGCTGATTTTTTTGCTTCCCATCCTCGCCTCATTGATTCGGCAATTGCTTTAATGTCACCTCTCAACAATGCATCCTTCATTTCAAAAGACTCTTGCTTGATTGCTAACATTGACTTGATGACCTCTTCTGATTTATTTTCGATGTTATTATTTTGCTCTTCAATGATTGCTCCTGAGTCACGCGAGACGCCGGTATAGAATAAAATTAGAGATTGCTCGAGTTCAGATAAAATCCACTTACGCACCTTCAATGGATTGATGATCGTTCGGTCATTTTTGTAAAATTCCATGAAATTTACACCGCCAAAAGTTGCAGCATATTGATCCTGCTTTCCGCCTTTCATCTGCAAATCTTGACGCTCAATTTCGTAAGCAAGTTTAGCGATATCGTAATCTCCGAAAGGAATGGAGAGAAATTCGACGTAAGCCTTGATTATTGATACCACTAAGGTTGAAGAGGAACCAAGCCCTGACCCAGGGGGAGAATCGCAATAAGTCGTCATCTTAAAAGCACCGATCGGATGACCTTTATTACAATCTTTAACGATGCGATTGTAGATCGCCTTATGTAGCTTCAGAGCTCCTGTTGGCTCAATGTAATCGGTAAGCGCAATTTCAAATTCTTCGCCAATGTCGGAAGCAACGAATCTAATTTTTCCGTTATGTTTTGGCTTCAGAGTGCAGCATGCGTAAAGATCAATTGTCGCATTCAAAACACAGCCGCCATAATTAGAATAGAAAGATTCCATGTCTGTTCCGCCACCGGCTAAACCTAGGCGAAGTGGTGATCGCGAGCGAACTAAAAATAATTCTGACATTGAGTTACCTTGTTAAAAACTTCTCGCCTTTTGCAACTCGATCACGCCAGTAATCGAGAAGATCTTGCATGATTTGCTCAAATTCTATTTCAGGCTTCCAACCAGTATGTTGCTCAAATTTTTTAGTATTTGGAACCTGCAAATCGGCATCAATCGGACGCAATCTTTCTGGATCGGTTTCGATTTTAATTTTGTCTTTCGCAGTCGAAATCGAGATTAGGTGGCTCAACATTTCGCGAATTGTGCAGCTGAAAGTTCCGCCGATATTGTAATATTCTCCGGCCTTTGGATTGACTGTTACCAGCATATAATAAGCCTTCACCGCATCACGCACATCAGCAAAAGTTCTAAGCGAATCGAGATTACCAACCTTAATAACTGGCGGAATTATGCCAGCTTCAATCAAGGCGATTTGTTTAGCAAAAGAGCTCTCAGCAAAAACATCGCCACGACGTGGACCAGTGTGAGTAAACATACGCGTTGTCATCACCGTTAAGCCATAAGCTTCAGCGTAATAACGACCAACTAAATCAGTTCCAACTTTTGAAATCGCGTAAGGCGAAGCGGGATGAAATGTGCATTCTTCATCGATCGGAAGCTTCTCTTTTGGTACGCGACCAAAAACTTCTGACGAAGCACAAACGTGAATTACCGGCTTTAATTCTGGCATTTTGCGCACCGCCTCAAGAACGCGTGCAGTGCCTTGGATATTTGTTTCAAAAGTATCGAGCGGAGATTCAAAGCTAGTTTGCGGATAGCTCTGAGCTGCTAAGTGAAAAATGTAATCCGGCTTAGATTTTTTCATCACATCGTGAACAGAAATGTAATCGCGCAGATCGCCGTAAAGCAAATGAACGCGATCTTTTTTATTAATGCGCTCAAGCAGGTGAGAAATATTGTCAAGAGGACTGCGCCAGCGACACATTCCATAAATTTCCCAATCGGTATTTTCGAGTAAAAAGTCGGTCAAATGAGAGCCAACCATTCCGGTGATTCCTGTGATTAATGCGCGTTTAGTCATTAGATTAATTCCTCATAAATTTTCTTACTGATTCAGTATTTTTTTAATATTGGCCTCAAACTCAACCACATCTACGATCTGGTCGGTATGAAATTCATTCAAATAGGTATTGGTTTTATCGACTTCGCAATATTGGTAAAAATGTTTGAGATTAAACGCTTGCGAAGCCTCGGCAATCATGATCGCCCCCGGAAGATCGTCATATTCTTTTCTCGGGTAAAGTTCGAGAATTTTAGTGCCGGCCTGACAGAACATAACGTTGGTCAAATTCGATCCACACTGACTAACAATAACCTTCGCATTGTAAGCAATCGCAACACTGTCAGCGAAACTAAAATCTTCCATGTAAACTGTGGTAAACCCGTATTTAGACAAAACTTTATCTACCTCGGTCTGATTCAAAATAATGCGTTTTTTTTGCTTACTGCGCGAAATGAAAATTCTTTCGCCGAGACTGAAATTTAAAGCATTATTCTTCTTACAATAATCAAGAATGGTGTTGGCAACCTCAACGGTCACCGAGTCGTAAGTTGTAGTCGGCCCGCCTCCCCCAAGCATGAAAGTAGGAAAAATTATATGATTAGATGTCACTGCTTCGCGCTTATCAAATTTGATAACTTGCTCTTTAGGAATTCCGATCATTTCCAAAGTTTCTAAGCAAAAATTGCTCTCATAAAAAATCTTAGGAAGTGCGACCTTAAAATCATTTTTGTAATGCTTTTTAACCAGATAAGCTCTGATCAAATTATCACACATCCAGTGGCTAAAATAAGGCGAATATCCATCAGCAATAACAAGCACCGGCATATCTTTCATGTCGATGATTTTGCTCTTGAAATAGAGATGAACTAATATTTTTTGGAGGCAGTAAAAGCTCTTTGAAAAATCAGGGCGCGACTCTTTCATCAAGCGTAATCCACGAAAAATAAGATTGTCGAGATTGACGTAAGCCTTGCCGTAATCGATTAATTTTACTTCGCTCGTTTTCCCCAAATAAGCTCTCGGCGCAGAATAATTTGATGGCAGAGTGCGGCTGATTTCGATTTGTGGTAAAATGATTTCTGATTTCATGATGTAATCTTTTGGGGTTAATTAAGAAGTTTCAGAACCTCCGATTCAACTGCTTTTGAAGATAATAAATTTTTCTGATATAAAAATTTTTCACTGCCGTAAAAACCATCAGATAAAGACTCAACCGCCATTCTTTTTAACTTACAGTTAAGTGAATTTTCAGCAATAATTTCAGCGATCATTGAGCCAATTCCGCCATTGGCGTAGTGAGCTTCGAGCGTAATCACATTCTGATGTTTTTTGAGTAAATTTTTGATCTCTTCCAAAACTTCTTTTTCAAAAGTTGGGATCATCGCGAAAGTGATTTTAATATTTTTTTGCAGCAGATTTTTAACGGCAATTTCGGCTTCTGCGCCAATAGTTCCAAGAGAGAGTAAAATTAAATTTTTGCCACTTTGCACAATTTGTAATTTATGTGGATCGAACTCTGTTTGCTCCGCTAAAATTTTTGTCGTGCCTTTACCAATGCGATAAAAAATTGGGCCAGAATATTGATAAGTTTTTTCTAACGCTTGCGGCGATTGAACATCATTGCTCGGAGCAACATACATAAAGCCCGGCTGAGATCTGACTAGAGCAACATCTTCAAGCAAATGGTGCGTTGAACCCAGAAGGCCATATTCAAATCCGCAACCGATACCAACAAATCTTACTGGCAAACGATGAAAAACTGGGCCATTTCTTATAAATTCAAAAGGACGCAAAAGAACAAAAGGTGAAATTGAATAAACAAAAGGAATGAAGCCATCTTTAGCTAAGCCAGTTGCAATGCCGACCATATTTTGCTCAGAAACTCCGACGTTGTAAAAACGATCAGGAAAGTTTTTTTGGAATTCTTCAACAACAGAAAAACCTAAATCTGCAGTGAGTAAAACAATGCGCTGATCTGTTTTTGCGAGCTCAATTAATTTTTTGATAAAATCGTTACGCATTCAACTCCTGCATGGCTTGTTGATATTCCTGCTCATTCATTGATTTGTAATGCCAAGGAATTGATTTCTCCATGAATGACACACCTTTCCCGGAAATTGTTTTAGCGGAAATGAAAGTTGGCTGATCAATTTTTTGTTCAATGAATTTTTTCAAAGTAGTTCTAATTTTTTCTTGATCATGGCCATTAATTTCCTCAACAAAAAATCCGAAAGTTTTTATTTTTTGTGCAACATCAGAAATATTAATTACTTGATCAGTAAAGCCCAAAGCCTGTTGCCCGTTGAGATCAAGAATAATGCATAAATTATTTAGCTTGTGATGCGCGGCAAATAAAATCGCTTCCCAGAAAGAACCTTCGTCAAGTTCAGCGTCGCTAATTAGACAATAAATTTTGCGATTACTTTTTTGAATTTTTGCTGCCAAAGCTGCACCAGTTGCGAAAGTAATGCCCTGCCCTAATGAGCCAGTTGTAAATTCAATTCCAGGTACAAAATGTTTTGGGTGAACAGCAATTCTCGTACCATCAACACAGTAGCTATCGAGCTCTTCTCTGCTCAATAAACCTTTCAAAAACAAAGCGGCATAAAGAGCTAAAACGGCATGACCCTTTGATAAAACAAAACGATCTCGCTCAGGATTCTTTGGGTCATCAATTATGATTGCATCCTGATACAAAACACCAATCAAATCAGCAATGGAAAGGGCTGAGCCAATATGCCCAACTCCGGCCACTTTAGAGTTTTTGATGACAATTTTTCTAATTTCGTCGGAGAAATTCATATTTTTTACTACCAGATTTTCCACGGCGCTTTGCCCGCAGACCATAAATTTTCGAGATGAATTTTGTCGCGCTGAGTATCCATCGCATACCAAAAATCTTCGTGCTTGAAGGAAAGAAGCTGATTGGCTTTAACCATATTTCTTAATGGCTCCTGTTCTAAAATCACCTCCTCGCCATTCGGAATATAATCAAAAACCTGCGGCGAAAAAACAAAAAATCCGCCATTGATGTAATTGCCGTCGCCAGAAGGTTTTTCATGAAAATTGCGCACAGTTTCTTCATCGTCAGATAATTCTAGAACACCAAATCTTCCCGCTGGCTTTACTGCGGTAAGGGTTGCAGCCTTGCCATGCGATTTATGAAATTTGATTGTCTCTGAAATATTGGCGTCGCAAACACCGTCTCCGTAGGTAAGACAGAAATCTTCGTCGCCAACATATTTTTGGATTTTTTTGATGCGCGCGCCAGTCATCGCGTGCTCACCAGTTTCAACTAGAGTCACTTTCCAATCTTCTGAAGAGTTGTTGTGAATAACTTGAGTATTGTTCGCCAAATCAAAAGTGATGTCCGACATGTGGCGGTAATAGTTAGCGAAATATTCCTTCACCACGTAGCCCTTGTAACCCAAGCAAATCACGAATTCTTTGATGCCGTGAGCTGAATAAATTTTCATAATGTGCCACAAAATCGGCTTTCCGCCAATCTCAATCATCGGCTTTGGCTTAAGACCAGTCTCTTCGCTAAGTCTTGTGCCAAGGCCACCGGCAAGGATTACTGCTTTCATCTTATTTTAATTTCATTGTCACAAAATATTTCTCTGCCACAAAATATGGATCAGAAATAACCTCTTTCCAAAAAACATTTCCGTCTTTTTCTTCTTTGCGCAGCGGAATGCGAATGATTTCTGCAAAGCCAATATTGTTGTAAATATTTACCGCTGATTGGTTATCAGCAAAAACACGCAAATAAACTTTACTGATCTGCAATTCTTTCTTAGCAAATTCAATAATTCTCTGACAGGCTAAAGTCATCAAGCCTTTAGCAGTGCCATTAACGCCGCGGATAATGTTATCAAGCTCGCAAGCTTGCTTTTGATAATCGAATCTGAATAGCCCTACATGTCCAATCAGCTGATTTTTTTCATCAGCAACAAAATATAAAATACGATCTGTTTGTTCTAAAACTTGTTTTTCAGTCCAAGCTTTTGTTCCTTCGAAAGTAACTTTAAATTGCGACGGGAAGGCGTGCTGGCTCTCTTTGCGCCAATTGGTTAAAAGAGTGATTTTTGCATCATCCTTTAAAGTTGCGGCAGTGATTGGAATTAATTTTCCGACAACTTTGCCCCCATCTTTAATTTCCATCTCAGTTGAACCATCTGTTTTATTGGTTTTAAGGGTTACTTCAACTTTTTCACGATATTCTAAAAATCCTGAAATCTTTTTGTCTTTTGATTTCGCGCCCAAAATATCACGAACGTGAGAGCAGATATAATCTACTTCTTCCTCAGTTCTATTGTGACCACTTGGTAAGTTAATGCCGCGTAAGCCTACGTGATAAGCATCTTTATTATCAACTTTCGAGAACATTGGCAACGAACTCAAAGGGTAAAAAATTGGACGAGAATCAATCATTCTCTCTTTCAACTTTCCTATAAATTCATCGCGCGAAAATTTCACTTTTTCCTCAAGCACAATTGAGCTCATCCAATAGATATTTTTTGCCCAAGGCTTTTGTGCATTAAGTGCAATTAGATCGGATAAATCGCCCAATCTTTCTTGATACCATTTGAAAATCTGAATCTTGCGCTCAACAATTTCTTCAACCCTTTCAATCTGCGCCAAACCAATAGCTGCTTGAGCATTAGACATTTTATACTTATAGCCAATGTCAAGGTTATAGAGAGTTCTTTTTGGATCTCGACCTTGATCCCAATAGAATTTAAATTTCTCGTTAATTTCATCATTATTGGAAACATAGATTCCACCTTCACCAGTTACGATTGCCTTAGCGCCTTGAAAGCTAAAAGCACCAACGTCACCCAAACTTCCGGTTTTTTGACCTTTATATTCCGCGCCAATTGATTGCGCAGCATCTTCAATAATTATCAAATTATGCTTTTTTGCCAAGGCCCAGATTGGCTCCATATCGCAAGGATGCCCATAAATGTGAACCGGCATAATAGCTTTCGTTCTTGGCGTGATCGCCTTTTCTAAAGACTCTGGACACATCGTCCAAGAAGCGCGATCAACATCACAAAATACAGGAGTTGCTCCAACGTATTTCACCGCCGCCGCCGTGGCGATCCAAGTAATTTCAGGAAGAATAATCTCATCTCCCGGACCATAACCAAGAGCAATCATCGTCAAATGCATCGCTCCAGTGCAACTTGAGGTAGCAATCGCATGCTTCGTTCCGACATATTCGCCAAATTTGGTTTCGAATTTTTTGATGTAATCGGAATGATGCATGTTCCAGCCGTTCTTGATAGCGTCAGCCCCATACTCAATTTCTTTCTGAGTAATTGAAGGCCCAGCGGTCAGAATCATTTGATTGATGATGTCTTTCATAATTGGAGAATTTTTGAACTTAATATTGCGACAGGAATTCACTGATTGTCGAATGCATATGCGCGATCATCTCTTCATTTAGGCCGTGATGACAAGCAAGTAAAGTACCGCCGCGCATCACGTTATCAGAATTAGCGAGATTTGCAGCTTTGCGCATTTCAATATTTTTAAAACCGGGCTGACGCGTGATATTGCCGGTGAAAAGAACGCGAGTTTGAACATTTCTTTTTTCCAAGAAAATTTGGAAGTCGCGACGTTCGAAAGGCGCTGAATCTTTAACAATAATTGGAAAAGCTAACCAGCCAGTGCGCGTATTTTTTGTCTCTTCTGGCAGTGTAAAAAACTCTTCATATTTTTTGAAAAAGTTTATTTGTGTTTGGTAATTTTTACGACGTGTATCGATGTTATTTTCCAAATCATTGAGCTGTTCGAGACCAAATGCTGCACCGATTTCAGAGCCTTCTAAATTATAGCCGATAGATTCAAAAACGAATTTTGCGTCGTAATTAATTCCGTCAATATCAACGTTAAAACGGTTCTCGATTGCTTCAGATTTTTCGTCAAAAATTGATGAGCTGCGACCCCAAGAACGCAGAAGTTTAGAATTTTTTACATGCTCTTCATCATTGATGCAAAGCGCGCCACCATTGCCGGCGCAGTTGATGATGTGCGATCCGTAAAAACTGGTGATCGACATGTCAGACCAGGCGCCACTTGATTTGCCGTTTAGAGTTGATCCTAAAGCATCAGCAGAATCTTCGATTATTCTTAAATTATATTTCTTGGCGATCTCGGCAATTTTGTCCCACTCGCAAATATTTCCAATCAAGTTTGGCGCGAGAATTGCTACGGTTTTTGGCGAAATCATTTCTTCAATTTTTGCCGGATCGATGCAGAAATCAGCAAAACCAACATCAACAAAAACTGGGATCAAACCTGCTTTTACGATAGAGCCGACAGTCGTTGAGAATGTAAGTGCGGGGGTGATTACTTCAGAACCTTTTTCAAAACCAAAAGCTTCAACACCAATGTAAAGCGCGGAAGAGCCAGAGTTAACGTAGAGACAATGTTTTTTTGCAAAAAGTGCAGCGATTTTTGCTTCAAATTCGCGCGCATATTTTCCCATTTGCGTGCCTTCTTTCAGGCATTTTACGACGGCATCAATTTCCTTTTTACCGTAGACGGTTCTGGCGTAAGAGACGGAGATCATTTGTTTAAATTTAGAGTTGGTATGAAAGCGTCATCCACGCGCAAGTTCACCAATTCGGTTCTTTAACATTTCCCCGAAAAGTATCGCGTCATCCCCGCGCAGGCGGGGATCCAGGGGGGCTCGCAATGTGCTGGAACTTTCCTAGATCCCCGCCTGCGCGGGGATGACGAAAAAGAGAAGATCGGGAATAAATTACGGAACTTAAGTTGGTGAATTTTTACAGGATGAAGTGTTACTTAAGTTTTAGTAAAAGGAAATAGTCGGTTAAAGCCAGCTGTAATTTAACGAATTTTTTACGCAGAGAATTTTTCATTCTTTGGAAAAAATTCTTTTTCTTCACGATTAAAAAATCTGGATTTAGCGCCAGAAAATGATCCCAATTTTTCAGAGAGATCGTCTCTTTCTTACTGTATTTACCTGCATCTGCAGCAACAATCTCAGAAATTAAATTGTAAAGATTGTGCTTATCCATCACCAAATCTTTCGCCTGTAAAATTTTCTCTTTCGATTTCTCGTAAGTATTTTCGGCGATCACTTTTTCAATTATCGCCAAAGCAGTTTTTGGATGTTTGATGTCAATTTGCGTGAGCATTTCGCGATCGAAATAATCATGAATATTCGGAGCGCCATAATAAATCGGGTAAGCACCAGCCATGAAAGCGTCTGCTAATTTTTCCGTCCAATAATCGTTGGAACTGCTATTTTCAAGCGAGAGGTGATATTTGTAAGGCGCGATGCCGTCCCATTTATTTGGCATGTCGCGAACTCCGGCACCAAACCAATCTAGCTGATCGCCAAAATGTTCTTTGGCTTTAAGGCAGAAATCGAGGCGAGCTCTGTGCCCAGGGCTGCAGACTTTGTTTGAACAAAAAACCGAAATTAGTTTTGGTTTTTCATATTCGCGCATCTTTTTGAAATCATCATAACCAAAACCTTCGCCTTTCCATTCGTTGAAATCGTCACCGCTTTTAATGGGATGCCCGGCATCAACCCACCAATTCATCGGTGAATGCGCCTTGTAAACTCTAGGGTGCTTGGCCTGTTCGTGTGAAACGTAGAGGCGATAAAATTGATTAATAAATGGCGATAGAGAGTCGTAGCGAATTGTTTGTGGCGGCTCGCAAGCCATAAAAATCACGTTTTCTTTCGGACAAAGACAAGTTTCGTGAATAAAACTTTCGCCAATCACAACCCAATAATCAGCCTCGATAATTGAAGCATCATTGTAAAAAAACTCACAATTCTTCCAAAGATTTCCGCGCCCCGGCAAAAATTTATTCATCATTGGATTGGAATGATCTTGCGCCGCAAGACTTACGTTTCCGGCGCTAATTTTTACTCTTACCTTCATTATTTACCGAATCTTTTTTGTAATTTTTTTTTGGCTTTTTTTACTAAACAGAATTTAGCAAAAAGCCCATATCCCCTAGAACTACAATTCTTCAAAATATCCAATTGATCTTGCTGCATTTCTTTTCTTGAGGGCAAGATTTTATTCTCAGAATTTCCTAGAGATTTTTGCCAAGCCTTAACTTGCTCCTCATCAGACAATTCTATTTTTGTCTGACGCCAATTGTAAATCGAGCGTGGCGAATAAATTAATTTCCCTTCGCGCGCCATATTGCAAACAAAAACGTGATCATTACCGATCATCGCTTTCATCGGAAATTTTTGCGCAACTTTCGTACGAAAAATTCCAAAAAGTGCTGAGACTTCATGAAGATGAGCGATCAGGCAATATATGCGCTCTGCCGCATAATCAGAAGTTAGGCGATTGGCATACCAAAAGTCGTAAATGCCGATTTCAACATCCTCATTATCAATCGCCCGAGAAGCGGGATAGCAACCAACAGCATCACTATTTTCAAGAATGTGCAGCATGTGCTTGGTGTATCCTTCATCCAAATAATCATGACCACCCATCCACATAAAATATTTGGTCTTCGCCTCCTTGAGTAGAAAATTGAAATTCGCCGTTCCGCCAACATTTTCAGCATGTCGGATGTAAACTAGGCTTGAATATTTCTGCGCCAATTCTTCGCAAATTTTCTGTGTATCGTCGGTTGATGCATTGTCAGAAACGATCACAAATCCCGCTTGATCAATACAAGATTCTATCGTTTTTTTGATATGCCTCGCCTCATTGTAAGCAGGAATACCAATGGTTAGCAGGTTTTTGTAATATTTCATGCAGTGAATTTTCTGATTTGTTCGGTGGTAAAAATTTTTACATCAGACTTTTTTTCAAGGTAATTCCCGTACCACTCCGCCGTCCATTCAAGCGTTTCTTCAAAAGATAATTTTGGCTGCCAGTTAAGTTCTTTTGTGGCGCGAGAATGGTTTAATTTAAGGATTCCCGCCTCGTGTAAGTTTTTTGCACCCCCCATCGTCGCGCTACGCGTCGACTCGATCCCCCCTAAATAGCGAGGATCCTGCGCGTCAGTAGCTATTTCATAAGAACCTGTTCCAATTTTCTCGATTAAAGTTTTAGTCAGAATTTCAACATTTTGCTCCGCATCTTTATTTGGACCAAAATTGTAAGCCTTAGCAAAATCTTCGCCTTTTTCGTAAAGATTTTGCGTTAAAAGCAAATATCCGTAAAGCGGCTCAAGCACGTGCTGCCAAGGTCTGATCGAATTTGGCGAGCGCAATTTAACTTTTTCTCCGGCGCGAATTGCGCGAAAAATATCCGGAATAATTCGATCAATAGAAAAATCGCCACCACCAATCACATTGCCGGCGCGAGCTGAGGCGAGCTGAATATTTTCTTTTTGAAAAAATGAACGGCGATAAGAAGAAGTTAAAATTTCTGCACAAGCCTTGCTCGACGAGTAAGGATCGTAGCCGCCTAACGCGTCTTCTTCTTGGTAGGCGTAATCAGTCTCGCGATTTTCGTAGCATTTGTCGGTGGTAATATTTGTGATCACCCTCACCGAACCCGCTTTGCGCGCCGCTTCAAAAACATTGAGCGTGCCAATCACATTAGTCTCGTAAGTTTTTCGCGGATCAAAATAAGAGTCGCGCACCAAGGGCTGCGCCGCCAAATGCAAAATAATTTCCGGCTGAAAATTTTTTACCGCCGCCGCGATTTCGTCAGAATTTCTAATGTCACCGATTATTGATTTTTCTAGCCCCAACGCAACTTCCGCCGAGTTAAATAAACTTTCTTCATCAGCTTTTAGCGAAAATCCCGCCACTTTCGCACCCAACATTGTAAGCCAAAGCGAGAGCCACGAACCCTTGAAACCAGTGTGCCCGGTGAGAAAGATTTTTTTTCCTGAGTAGAAATTTTTCATTTAAAAACTTTTCTTAAATAACTGTCTTAAATACGAGAATAACTTTTTTGGCACCTTAGAATGAAGGTCATACTTCTAAAAAGATTTTAAAATATCATTAATCAAATCATCCGAAGACTGCTCATTAAAAACATATTCGGTTAAATTCTTTTTTATGATCGGCTTCATGCTATAAGTGCTATGGCTCAAATCGTTGTAGATGATGTGAAAATTGACATTGGCACCGCTTATCACCTCACAAAAACCACTTCTTAAGGCTATTACATGGCCACACATCTGGGCAAAAAGAAATGCTTCTGAAAAATTAAGATAATCAGTTTTAACGCCCTCTATCTCATTTTTCTTATACATAATATTCAGAAAAACATCGTAACCTTTTATCCGCAATTTTTCACAAATTTTCTGCCAAAATGATATTGGTAGTGATTTTGCAGAGATTGCTTCTGGCGAGATCAATACCGTTTTGCCCTTAGTTAGGGATAGTCTGTCAAATTTATCTTGAGCACTAATCTGATATTTTTCCTGAATTAAGGGGGTAGATAATTCTACATCTTTTCCTAGGTGAGCACAGATTTTCAAAACATCAAAATGCGCTATACCATGATTTATAAGGGTGTGCCACAAGCCATTCGTGGAAAGGAAGAAGGTACCCTTCTTTACATCTAAGTAGTATTTGGGGCGATAGAGGTATTCTTCTTCTAGAAAGAAATACCGATCGATCTGGTGAGTAAACATTTCAAAAATTTGCTGATGATACTTTTTGCCGCCAATCAATATAACTTTGTCGACACCATGCTTTTTCTTAAAAGAGTCGATCGCTGAGCATATCAGATATGCCTCTCCACTATTGTGAGGACATAATATCGCCACTTCGTCTTCTCGCAGTTTAATTTGGTGCTTCAGATATTTTGTATACGCCCTTCTGGAGAGGGCTTTTACCAGAATTCGTTTTATTAGATTTTCCATCTTGTGAAAGTTTTTTATCATAAATTTTTATCAATCACGAAATTTATCTCCAACTTGTAATCCCTGTCTTTATTGATTGCGTGAGCTGTTTTGAGGCCAGAATCTTTCTTATCATTTACCAAAATTCTTTCGCCCTGCGGTAAATCGAAAATTATTTGGTTATATCTGATGCCGCTTTTTTCTAAAAAGGAGAGTAGTTGCTTCTCGTATTTTTTTTCTCGCGCGGTCATCAAAATCACTTTGTCTTCAGTAGAAATTTGTGCAAAAAATTCTTTAACACCTTCAAGCAATTCGTCGCCTCCATGCAGGTGGCCGTTATGCTTAACGATGGTGCCATCAACATCAAACAACCATGTTTTTGGAAGTGGAGATAGGGTTAGCATTACAAGTCCAATTCATTGAGATAAAGCAGGCCGTTGTAAAAAGAGGCGCAGACCGAATCGTAATCTTCCCAAGCATAAGTGGTAAGAGAGAGCCAGATTAGTGAGTGGAGAATTTTAATTTTGATTTTATCAGCCTTAGTCACCTTGAAAAATTCTTCCTCTAAATCTTCCCAGTCGTTAGAATCAACGCGCAACAAAGCTTCATTTTCAACTATCTCAAGAGTAAAGTTTTTGCGATTAAATTGGTCGTAATTGCCGACAATTGAATAATAAAGTTTAGCCCAATCGTAATCCTGATCGCCGTAGAATTTTGAACTACCAAAATAGCCGCGTGGATCGATTAGAACGGGTTCAACTTCCTCATTTCTAATCATTATATTTGAGAAAGTTGGATCGCCGTGGATGAGATAAAATTCAGTCGGAAAATACCTCTTCACCAAATCAGAAAATTTTTCTTCGAGGTAAAAAATATTTTTACATTTTTTGCCGTTAATCGTTATAAATTCTTGACCTGCAAAAGGTACAAGATTTTTAATTTTGGCAATTCGAGAAAAAGTTTTGCTGACGTAATTATCTAAACAATCTTGGTAATTGGCCTCGATCTTTGGCGTTAGATGATGCAGGTGGTTAATTTTGGAAATTATTTTACGTAAAATTTCTTTCTTCTGCGAGAGGGTAAAATTTTTATATTCAAAAACATTTTTGCCGTCGATTTTTTCTATCGTGAACGGCTCGAAACTAAAAATTTTTGGCACATCTTTAAAGCCCAAATCGGTTACTTTTTTGTACCAATTCAACTCATCAACCATGATTGATTTACCATATTCATTAACCGGTATTTTGGTTACGCGGTCTTGCTCAAAGACCATTTTATTGAATGGGCGGCACTTCGCTTCTTTTGAATCATTATCGTTGTAAGAAAGCATCGTGCCAATTTCTCTGGCGTGAGAAAGGCCAAAAGAACCGAAGGAAATTTGGTTATTTTGTAACCACAAAACGAATTCTCCTTCTTCTGAAACTGCGGCGATTTCTTTCGAACTCTTAATTAAAAATAATCCCGCCACGCCATTTTCTTTTGAAGGAACTTTAACAAATTTGCCGTCAACAAAAGACCAGCGGCATTCGAAACTTTTGGATAGAGCAACTAAATTTTGGTCAATCTTCTCAGGAATTTGGGTATTTTCTGCGAATAATAAATCGCACCAAACCAATGCAAATGACTCATCTTCCGGAATCAGCCTCAACGCATCTTGGATTCCCGAACAAGTTCCCTTCTTGCTTGCACGAACCAATTCGTAATCAACAGAGTCGGCAAAAGTTTTGAGATAATTATCCAAAACATCCGCTTTGTAATCACAAATAATAATGAATTTTTTGCCCTTGAATTTCTCAAAGAGATGAAAAAGCAACGGCTTATTTTCTATCGGCACCAAGCATTTCGGCTTGTTGATGGTCAGTGTTTCAAGCCTAGAACCTCTACCGCCAGCTTGGATGATTACGTATTTCATTTAGCCGACTCCAATTTCTCTTAAGAACGCCTTGTCTAAGCTATCTTCTTCATGCTTATTCTTAAAGCCTTGCGGGCTGCCGCAATAGACGATTTGAGCGTTGTTTAAAATCGCAATCGAGTCGCAAATCTCATCCATGTCGGACAAAATATGCGAGCTGAAAAAAATAGTTTTGCCGGAATTTTTGTAGGCGATTAGTTCGCGCTTCAAGGCAATGCGCGCCTTTGGATCGAGTCCAGACATGGGCTCATCTAAAATTACTAAATCAGCTTCCGACAAAAAAACAGCGAGAAGCCCAAGTTTTTGCGTCATTCCTTTTGAATATTTGCTAACTTTTTGCTTCAGCATTTCGAATTTCAGATCGAGATTTTCGCAAAGTTCTTGCGCCTTTGCGGCGTTATATTTTTTGCCGTAAAAATCCAAAACGAACTGCAAAAATTCTTCACCTTTTTGATGAATTGACGGATGAAATTTTTCTGGCAAATAACAAACGCGCTTACGGGCTTCTGGCAGGATGCGCGACACGCCAAAAATCTCAACTTCACCGTGATCCTGATCGAGCAAATCTAAAATAATTTTGATCAGAGTGGTTTTGCCCTGCCCGTTCAAACCGATGAAGCCAAAAATTTCATTTGGTTTTACTTCAAAACTAACCTTGTCGAGCACGGGCTGTGCAAATACTTTGGAGATTTCAGAAATTTTTAGAGGAAGCATTTTAGAAAAAATTTTTAATTCGGTAATTCAGTTTTTTAGTTTGGTAATTCTGTCATCCCCGCGAAGGCGGGGACCCAGAATAAAAAACTCGGAGTGAGTTATGAGATCTCCTGGATCCCCGCCTTCGCGGGGATGACGCAAGAAGATGAGAAATAACCGCGTCAACTAACTCACTCAAGTAAAAATGTTGACGAAATTCTTCACGCTAATTCACTCATCCCCGCTAAGGCGGAGATCAATGGTAATTCAGTCATCCCCGCGAAGGCGGGGATCCAGAATAAAAACTTGTAGTGAGTTGTGAGAGCTCCTGGATCCCCGCCTTCGCGGGGATGACGCAAGAAGATCAAAAATAACCGCGCCAACTAATTCGAATGTTGACGGAATTCTTCACGCTAATTCAGTCATTCCAGCGAAGGCGGGGATGACGCAAGAAGAACAGAAATAAACGCGTCAACTAACTCACTCAAGTAAGAATTTTGACGAAATTCTTCACGGTAATTCGGTCATCCTCGCGAAGGCGGGGATCCAGAATAAAAACTTGGAGTGAGTTGTGAGATCTCCTGGGTCCCCGCCTTCGCGGGGATGACGCAAAAATTAACTCAGTGATCCGCGAGCTTAAATCATGTTGTTAATCGCCAGCAGTGCGATTGAGTAACCTTGCACTCCAAGACCAGAAATAACCGCGTCAACTACCCCACTCAAGTAAGAATGTTGACGAAATTCTTCGCGCTTAAAAATGTTAGAAATGTGTAACTCAATTTTTGGCTTATTGAACATTTCTAAAGCATCACGAATCGCCACTGAAGTGTGGGTGTAAGCGGCGGCATTAATGATTATTCCGTCACAATCATCCAAAGCATTTTGAATTGAATCGACTAGCTCGCCTTCATTATTTGACTGCTGAAAATCAATTTTAATTTCGAGCTCTTTCGCTAATTTTTCGCAATCGGCAGAAATTTTATTCAACGAATAATCGCCGTAAATACTGTGGTCGCGCCTGTGCAGCAGATTTAAATTCGGACCATTTAGAATTAGAATTTTTTTCATTTTCTTGATTGAAGTTCAATTTTGACGTAGAAAAAAATTGTGACCGGAATTGAAAGTCCGTAAATAATTCCGAGTGCCGCAAGAGCAATCCAAGGCTTAACGATTAGGCCAATGATGAAAGATCCAAGAATTAGCAAAGTTAGGTAAGCAGAGTCGTTTTTAATCGGAATTTTTTTGATTGAGATTGTTGGAATGCGGCTTGCCATCAAGACCGCCAAGGTTCCAACGTAATTAATTACTAAAAGAGGATTTGAATAAAACCCGTCGCCAAATTCGTAAAATAAAACCATTGGCAATATTGCCATTGCTGCGCCAACTGGGGCTGGAATGCCTTTGAAGAAATATTTTTCTAAGATTGGATTTGGCGCTTCATGCGTAAGATCAACATTAAATCTTGCCAAACGAATGGCACCGCAAACTGCAAAAAATAAAACTAGAGCCCAGCTCAGGCCGTGAAAATCATCGTAAGAATTAACCCAAGCGTAAATCACAAAACCAGGAGCAACGCCGAAATTCACGAAATCAACGAGCGAATCTAATTGCGCCCCAAAATCCGAAGAAGAATTAAGGAATCTAGCCATGCGGCCGTCTACCCCATCCATGAATCCTGCAATAAGCAGGAAGACTGAGGCGTGAATAAAATCACCACGCATCGAAAAAAGAATCGCGGTCAAGGCAATGCAGAGGCTGCTTAAGGTAACTAAATTTGGCAGCAAACGAAATAGTGGAAAACAGCCGTCTTCGTCGTGACGGATGCGCTGAATAATTTTAGGCATTTTGATTTTTGATTTTTGATTTTTGATCTGGAGTATTCATCAGCCTAAATCTCAAATCTCAAATCAAAAATCAAAAGTAATGTCAAAACTAGATCTTGCGAACTGCCTTCGCTTTTTGTCAATTGATGCTGTCGAACGCGCGAATTCTGGACACCCAGGAATGCCAATGGGAATGGCTGATGTTGCTACAATTCTTTTCACTGAGTTTCTTAAATTCGACGCGAAAAATCCAAAATGGTTAAATCGCGATCGTTTTGTTCTCTCTGCTGGGCACGGCTCAATGCTACTTTATTCACTACTTCATTTGACTGGTTACGAAGACGTAACGATCGAAGATTTAAGAAATTTCCGCCAACTTGGCGCTAAATGCGCAGGCCATCCCGAGCACGGACATCTCGCCGGAATTGAAACCACAACTGGTCCACTTGGCCAAGGAATTGCCACTGCTGTTGGCTTCGCAATCGCCGAAAGAATGGCTGAGGCAGACCACAAAACTTACGCCCTCGTTGGCGATGGATGTTTAATGGAGGGCATTTCGCAAGAAGCAATTTCGCTCGCCGGACACTTGAATCTAAGCAAGCTCGTCGTTCTTTGGGATAATAATTCAATTTCAATCGACGGAAAAACTTCGCTCACAACTTCTGAAAATATGAAGATGCGTTTTGAATCTTGTGGCTTTGACGTAATCCAAATTGACGGCCACAATTTCGACGAAATACGCACCGCTTTACAAAAAGCTCAAAGCGCCACGCGCCCTACTCTTATCGATTGCAAAACTACGATTGGTTTTGGCTCGCCCGCAAAAGCTGGAACAGAAAAATGTCACGGCTCACCACTTGGTGCCGAAGAAGTTAAGAAGACGAGAGAAGCTCTTGGTTGGAATTACGAACCGTTTTTCATTCCAGAAAATTTACGCAACGAATGGCTAAAAGCCGGCACCCGCACCAAATCCTCCAACTCAATTCCGCCGGTTGAGCGCAGTCGAAACCAAGGAACCTTCGACTCACTTCCGCCGGTTGAGCGCAGTCGAAACCAAGCCACCCGTAAATCCTCCCAACAAGTTCTTGAATTTTTGACCGGAAACCTACCAAACCTAGTCGGCGGATCCGCAGATTTAACCGGCTCTGTTCTCACCAAAACCTCGCACACAAAACCAATTAACAAAGACGATTTTTCTGGTCGCTACATTCACTACGGCGTACGCGAACACGCAATGGGCGCAGTAATGAACGGCATTGCGCTTCACAGCGATTTCATTCCTTACGGTGGAACATTTCTAGTTTTTGCTGACTACATGAAACCAGCAATTCGCCTCGCCGCACTAATGCAGCAGCAGCTGATTTACATTTTCACTCACGATTCAATCGGTCTTGGAGAAGACGGCCCAACGCACCAAGCAATCGAACATTTAGCAATGTTGCGTGGAATTCCTAATCTCAATGTTTTGCGCCCGGCAGATTCTGAAGAAACTTGGCAATGTTTTGAAATGGCTCTCGCGGCAAAAAAAACTCCCTCAGCAATGATTTTAACAAGACAAGATTTGCCATTTTTAGTAAAAGAAAAAAGCCACGAGGGTAAAAGTCTAGCCAACCGCGGCGGATACGCGCTTAACAATGTTTTAAATCCCGAAGTTGTAATCATTGCAACTGGCTCAGAAGTTTCGATTGCGGTTGAGGCAAAAGAAAAATTGCAAGCAAAAGGAATCAATGCCCGCGTGGTTTCAATGCCGTGTTTTGAAATTTTCGAAGAGCAAGACGAAGCTTACAAAAATGAAGTTTTGGGCGCAAAAAATATTTTACGCGTCGGTGTTGAAGCTGCAATTTCACAGGGCTGGGAAAAATATCTCGGCTTCGACGGAATTTTTGTTGGAATGAAATCTTTCGGCGCTTCCGGAAAAGCAGAAGATTTGTACAAGCATTTTGGAATTACTTCTGACGCAATTTGTGAACAAGTCGTAAAAAAATTGCGCGGCTAAAACTGAATTATCCACTTAAGTGGACAATTTGAAAAAAAACCCATTTTAACCAGCAAAATCAAGCCCTTAGACCCAATTCAAAAAAGAGCGAAAAAATGAAAAAAACTTTGGGTATTTTTTTTCTACTCCTCGCAACTTCTTGTCGCGGCACTTACTATTCTGGTCCAAAATCTGACCATTTTGACGGCAAGAAATTCATCTCTGAAGACAAAACAAAATTGCGCGAAAACTTACGCTTCGCCTTTACCAACAAGGATTCTTGGGATGCTCCGGAAGAAAAGGTGAGTTTTGTCAAACCAAACGAGCTCAAAAAAATTAAAAACGCGCGCATTATTTTTGTCGGTCACTCAACTTTTCTAATTCAAATTCCTGGCGCGAATATTTTGACCGACCCAATCTGGTCTGAGCGCGCCGGCCCTATTGCCTTACCATTTTTTAGTCCAAAGCGCCACAATCCTCCGGCAATTAATTTTGACGATTTACCAAAAATCGATTTTGTTCTTATTGGCCACAGCTCTTACTACCACATGGATTTGCCAACGATTCGAAAATTGCAGAAAAAATTCGCGCCGAAATTCATTACTGGGCTTGGCAATTGTCACGTTTTGAATGAGATCGAGAAACTAGGAATTTCCTGCTTCGAGCTCGATTGGGATCAGGAAATAAAATTAGCAAATGGCGCAGCCAAGGGAACGGAATTAATTTTCCTTCACGCTAAAAATTGGTCGAAGCGCTCTTGGTTCGACACTAACAAAACTCTCTGGGGATCTTTCTTGATCAAAACTTCGAAAATCAAAATCTACTTCGCTGGCGACACGGGCTATTCGCGACACTTTAGCGAGATTGGTAAAAAATACGGCAAGCCCGACTTAGCGCTACTTCCGATCGGATCCTACGAGCCGCGTTGGTACTTACAAGATCACCACATGAACCCTGAAGACGCAGTGGTGGCGCATCGCGAGCTTGGCGCGAAGAAATCAATCGGAATGCATTTCAATACTTTTAGAACTAGCGCTGAAGGATATTTAGACGCGGAAAGCGACTTAGAAACAGCCAAGCTTTCTTACCACTTAAAGAAAAAAGAATTCGTTACGCCAAAATTTGGCGAAATATTTGAGTGGTAGAGCCAATTTTATTCTTTTGTAAAAACTGCAACGTAATTAACCGAAACATTCGCACTCTCTTTCCACTCAGAGTTAATGATGTTGTACTCGAACCCGCGCAATTCTTTTAGTTTAAGACCAGCTTTTTCAGCGTAAGAATTAACTTCCGAAGGTTTTAAAAATTTCTTCCAATCGTGCGTGCCAATTGGCAGCCAACGCAACAAATATTCAACAGCGATTTTAGCCAGCGCGAGTGATTTTAAATTGCGATTAATTGTTGCGACAAAGACAAGCCCATCCTTATTTGTAAGGTTAGCAAGACTTTGAATAAAACCCTCAGGATTAGCAACGTGCTCAATAATTTCGAGCGCAAGAACTACGTTAAATCCCTTGGCAAATTTTTTATTTAATTCTTCCGCCGTCGAAACTTGGTAATCGATTTTTAACCCAGATTTTTCGGCGTGAATTTTTGCAACTTGAATATTTCTTTCTGAAGCGTCAATTGCGGTAACATCAGCACCAGCAACGGCAAAAGGCTCAGCAACTAAACCTCCACCGCAGCCAACATCCAAAATTTTTACGCCAGAAATTTTCGTGAATCTTTCCTCAATTTTTCTTTTTAGATGTAAAATGCGAATTGGGTTGAACTCGTGCAAAGGCTTGAATTTGCCAGACTTATTCCACCACTCGTCAGCAATGCGTGAAAATTTTTCTACTTCTTTCGGGTCGATTGAGCTCATTTTAATTAATTTATAATTCAATAGAACTCGCCGCAAAATATAGCGCGGAGCTCTCAGAAAATATTTAAAAAAATTTCTAAAATATTCCTTTTGAATTCTTCTTGTTTTGTAGATTTAACTTCACTTCTTCTTAAAATTATTTCCCCAATAAATTTTGACATTTGCTTAAGTATTTTTACTTTGCCCCCGCGTTTTTGCCGCCCTCATTTTTAAATCAAATAAAATCAAATGCGCTACCTAGCCTTGACTGAAAAAGATCGTAAAGAAATGCTCGCTGCAATCGGCGCGACTTCTGTGGATCAACTTTACGATTCAGTTCCATCTGAATTTTTACTTAAAAAACCAATCGCAAACTTACCCAATCACCGAGGTGAATTAGAGGTAGAAAATATTTTAAATTCTTACGCGAATAAAAATCGCGCCGCTTCAGCTGGACCTTTTTTCTTAGGCGCTGGATGCTACAAACACCACATTCCCGCTTCTGTTGATCATTTGATTCAACGCTCGGAATTCTTAACTTCTTACACACCTTACCAGCCAGAAATTTCGCAAGGAACCCTCGCGGTAATCTTTCAATTTCAGAGCATTATTGCCCTGCTCACTGGAATGGAAATTTCTAACGCCTCAATGTATGACGGCGCAACAGCAATGGCCGAAAGCTGCTTAATGGCAATGCGCATCAAAGATCGTAAAAACATTGCGACTATTGGAAATATTCACCCCGATTATCTAGAAGTTACTCGGACTTCCCTCAACCTGCATGACGCAAAATTAGTTTCGCAAATCGACGAAACTTGTGCGGCTGTAGTTGTGCAATATCCCGACTTTCACGGCGAAGTTGGAAATTTAGACGAGCTTAGAAAGCAATGTGATGCTTCTGGAGCTTTACTAATTGTTGTTACTAGCGAGATCCTTTCTCTCGGTTTACTTGAAGCTCCAAAACAAGCAGATATTTGTGTTGGTGAAGCCTCTTCAATTGGCGTTGGTCTAAATTTTGGTGGCCCACTTTTAGGATTTTTCTCCTGCAAAAAAGAATTTGTTCGTCAAATGCCCGGCAGAATTTGCGGCGCAACAACAGACGTTGATGGCAAGCCTGGATACGTGCTAACATTGAGCGCGCGCGAGCAACATATTCGCCGCGAAAAAGCGACTTCAAATATTTGTTCGAATCAAGGTTTGTGCGCAACGGCATTCACAATTCACACTTCATTACTTGGTGAAATTGGTTTCAAAAAACTCGCTTTAATCAATCACAAAAGAGCCTGCGACCTTGCAGACCGCCTTGCGACGGTTAAGGGCGTGAAGGTTCTGAATCAAAACTTTTTTAATGAATTCACGATTGAACTGTCAAAAGACGCGACCGAAGTAAACAAAAAACTTCTTGCCAAAAACGTAATCGGCGGCTTTGCACAGGGAAATAAAATGATCCTTGCGGTTAGTGAATTAACTACTGCGCAAGACATTGAAACTTTGGCTAACGAGCTCGAAAAAATATTAAACTAAATCATTTCAATTGCACTTCATCCTCGAGAAAGCGGGGACGAAAAACTCTAAAAACAAAATAAAAATGACCTTTACTCCAAAAGAAATCGGCGGACTAAATCACGAAACCGAGTTGCTCATTAAACAATCGCGCGAAGGAGCTTGTGGCGTGGATTTGCCAGAACTAGAAAAATTTGCGACTCGCACTGGACAAAAATCACGCGAGCAAATTGGCTTGGCACAAGTTAATGAGCCTGCGGTGATTCGCCACTTTGTGCGCTTGTCGAATCAAAATTATTCGATTGACGCTGGGTTTTATCCTCTTGGTTCTTGCACAATGAAGCACAATCCACGCTTGAATGAAAAGATGGCCCGCCTTCCTGGCCTTGCTGACATTCACCCGTTGCAAGATCAATCTACCGTTCAAGGCGCACTTGAATTAATGTTCAATTTGCAAAACTGGCTCGCGACTTTGACTGGACTTGATGCGGTTTCTCTTGCTCCGGCAGCTGGCGCTCAAGGTGAGTTCTCAGGAATTTTAGTAATCAAAAAAGCACACGAGAAAAAAGGTGAAGCGGCTACTCGTAAAATTATTTTAATTCCAGATTCAGCTCACGGAACAAATCCAGCAACTGCTTCAATGTGTGGATTTCAAATCAAAGTTATTCCTTCAGACAAAGAGGGTTTAATTGACGTTGCAGCTTTAGAAAAATTGGTGGCAGAGCACGGTGAATCAATTGCCGGAACAATGATCACTAATCCAAATACTTGCGGAAAGTTCGAAAAAAATATTAAGCATATTGCGGATTTGATTCACTCAGTCGGCGGATATTTCTACTGCGACGGCGCCAATTACAACGCGATAGTCGGCAAAGTTCGTCCTGCAGACATCGGCGTTGATGTAATGCATTTTAACTTACACAAGACTTTCTCCACTCCGCATGGTGGCGGTGGACCTGGCTCTGGACCAATCGCCGTGCGCGCTGAATTAGCAGAATTTTTGCCAACTCCCCATGTCGCCAAAGAAGGTGAAACTTACAAACTTTACGCGCCAAAAAATACTTGTGGCAAAGTAAAAGGCTTTAACGGGCAATTCGGAATGCACATTCGAGCCCTTACTTACATGCTTTCACATGGAGCTGACGGCTTACAAAAAGTTGCGGAAGATTCGGTGCTTTCTGCAAATTACATTCTAGCAAAATTGAAGGATCATTACCACGTTCCATTTGAAGGCCATTGCATGCATGAATGTTTGTTAACTGATAAAATTCAAAAAGCGCAAGGCATCTCAACGCTAGATGTTGCAAAGGCTTTGGTCGAATATGGGATTCATCCAATGACAATTTTCTTCCCTATCGTTGTGCAAGGCGCGATGCTAATTGAGCCAACTGAAACCGAAGGAAAAGAGACTATTGACCGATTCGTTGACACGATGATTTACATTGCAAAAGAAGTTGAGGAAGGCCGCGGAGACAGATTCCACAATTATCCTCTCAATACTCCGAGAAGAAGATTAGACGAAGTCAAAGCTGCTAAAACCCCGGTAACAACTTGGTCACAAATTTGAGAAACAAAGCTTTCTCTCTAGTTGAACTTTCGATCTCACTTGTAGTCATCGCTATATTAATGTCGATTGTGGCTGGGGGTGCAAATTTGATAATGTCGGCAAAATTAAGCAGTGCTCGCTCGCTCACCGCAAGATCTCCGGTGCCCAAAATTGCAGGGCTAGTTGCATGGTACGAAACCTCGAGACTTGAGTCATTTAAAGCGAGCGAAGCAGTGGATGATGGGCAAATCAGCGCTTGGTATGATGTGGGGCCAGGATCAATTACTAAAAAATATAATACCCTAACTAGAACCGCCTCCTCTGCAGTAATTTATCAACAGAGCGGCATTAACAGGCTTCCAAGTATTTCATTTAACGGCAGTGGAAGAATCTCAGTTTCTAGTTTTTACCAAGGAAAGAGCGCGCAAAATACAATATTTTTTGTTTCCTCTCCTTACTCTTTAAGTAACACGCCAGCTCCTATAGATTCAGGAAATAGCTTTACCGCAACTCCGATTTCATATCTTAGTAACGGCATTCGCCTTTACGCTGGAAATAATGCCGACTTCACAACATCAGGCTGTTGCTCAACTAATAGTAATTACATTATAGCGGCCTACTTCAA
>CAMBES010000002.1 GCA_945865855.1 Rhizobium sp. Q54
TTTTTTATAAAAAAGTTTAGCATGATTTTTTCTTTAAAAAATTGGTTAGATTCTAGATAAAACCAATGTCTAAAATTTCGTAATTAATTACTCCGCCAGGAGTTATGACTTCAACTTCATCATTAATTTTTTTCCCAAGAAGAGCTCTGGCAACGGGTGATCCACTTGAGATTAGGCCATCGTCGATGTTTGCTTCAAACTCGCTGACGATCTTGTAAGAGATTTTTTTCCCACTGTTTAAATCTTCTAATTTTACAGTTGCGCCAAACAGGATTTTATCGCTTACAATTTTTGCTACATCAACAATCTCTACTCGCGAAAGTTTTTCTTCGAGATCGGCAAGTTGCGCCTCAATAAAACCTTGGCGATCTTTTGCCGTGTGATATTCGGCATTTTCTTTCAAATCACCGAGTTCACGCGCGGCGGCGATTTGTTTGATAATATTAGGTCTCTCGACATTTTTTAAATTTTCGACCTCGGCTTTTAATCTTTTGTAGCCCGGTTCGGTAATTTGAAATTTTTCCATCTGATTTAATATTTGTAGTTCTCGGTCTTGAAAGGCCCTTCAGCAGAAACATTGATGTATTCTGCTTGTTTTTTATTTAGCTTAGTGAGCTTCGCGCCAAGTTTATCCAGATGAAGACGCGCAACTTTTTCATCAAGCTCTTTCGGCAAGATGTAAACCTTATTCTCGTATTTTTTGTGATGATTCCATAATTCGATTTGTGCCATCACTTGGTTGGTAAAGCTCGCAGACATTACAAAAGCGCTGTGTCCGGTCGCGCAACCCAAGTTCAGTAATCTTCCTTCGGCAAGAAGAATCATTCTTTTGCCGTCAGCAAAAGTGATTTGATCAACTTGTGGCTTGATGTTCGTCCACTTCAAATTTCTTAACGCTTCAACCTGGATCTCATTGTCGAAGTGACCAATATTTCCAACGATTGCGCAATCTTTCATCGCGCGCATGTGTTCGATATTGATGACGTCGACATTGCCTGTAGTGGTGATGAAAATATCAGCTTGAGAAACCACGTCTTCGATTGGCAAAATTGAAAATCCGGCCATTGCTGCTTGAAGTGCGCAGATAGGATCGATCTCAGTTACAACAACTCTTGCACCTTGAGATTTGAAGGCTTCAGCACATCCTTTGCCAACATTTCCATAGCCGCAAATTACCACCATTTTTCCAGCAATCATGACGTCGGTTGCGCGTTTTACGCCGTCGATTACGCTTTCTTTGCAGCCGTAGAGATTGTCAAATTTTGATTTAGTTACTGCGTCATTAACATTGATTGCCGGAATTTTTAGACGACCTTCTCTTTCCATCTGATAAAGTCTAGCTACGCCAGTTGTGGTTTCTTCTGAGACCCCTTTAATTGCAGCTAAAATTTCTGGATATTCTTCGTGAACCATTTTGGTTAAATCGCCGCCGTCATCCAGAATCATATTTGGTTTCCAGTTTGGATTTCCATTGATCGTTTGACGAATGCACCAATCATATTCTTCTTCGGTTTCACCTTTCCAAGCAAAGACAGGAATGCCCGCTTCAGCGATCGCGGCAGCGGCATGATCAGACGTTGAAAAAATATTACATGAAGACCACCGAACCTCTGCGCCTAAGTGGGTTAAGGTTTCAATCAATACCGCAGTTTCAATTGTCATATGGAGGCAACCTAAAACTCTAGCACCTTTAAGTGGTTGCGAAGCGGCAAATTCACGACGTAGCGACATTAAGCCCGGCATTTCATTTTCAGCTAGAGTAATTTCTTTTCTGCCCCAGGCCGCCAAGGAAATATCTTTTACTTTGTAGTCAGAGAAGTTTGTCATGTTTTAAGAGATTAAGTAAATAAAGGGCAGAAGAACATCGCCCACAAAAATGGCACTAGTAGAGAATAGCCGAAATTGTCACGATTTTTTTTGTTTGGAATTTTGAGAATTAGAATAATGGTAAGAATCAACATCACTGCAAAAAAATAAAAGAAAAATGACTGCAGATCAAATTGAACAGAACTAATCAAGATGAATTTTGTGTAATCGAGAGATTGTGATTCATTAACAAAAATCCCGGAAGTTTTTTTGTAGAAAACTTGGTAAAAAATCGCCGAGAAAATTACTCCAATTGCTGCAGAAAAAATTACATCAATCACGTTTCCGTCTTGTAAGACTCTTGCCGCCAGGCTGATCATTAAAATAAAAATCAGAACTGGTTGTGGAAAATGTTTGTGGGTGAAATCGCAAGCCAAAAGAATCACTACGCCGGTTGAGATCAGTGCGTAAAGCACGAATTCCTGCGAGAAGGAAAATTTTAAGTAAAATAAAACAAAGAGCGCAGTGGTTGAGAATTCAATAAATAGATGAGTAAGTGGAATTTTTGCTCTGCATTTGCTGCATTTGCCAAGAGTGAAGAGCCAGTTAAAAAGAGGAACTAGGTCGCGAGTGCGAATGATTGTGTTACATTGCGGGCAGCGCGATTTTTGTCCGAAGTAGCGTCCGAAGCATGATTCGCCGCGAGGCAGACGGTAAGCAAATAGAGTTGCGTAAGAGCCAAATACTGCGCCAAAAGCGGCGGCAAGTAAAACCCCAATAATCTGTTCCATGATTTATTGAATTAAGTTTGTTCGAAAAGTGGAGCGACTTCCCCAACCTTGTCTGTTAAGCGAATTGGATATTGGTCAGTGAAGCAGGCGTCGCAATATTGCGGATTTTCATTGTTGCGCTTGGTCTTGGTAATTGCCCGATAAAGACCGTCAATCGATATGTAAGCAAGTGTATCAGCACCAATCATTTGTCTGATTTTTTCAATCGAAAGATGCGAGGCGACGAGATCTTTTTTATCCGGAGTGTCCACGCCGTAAAAACACGGAGAGATTGTTGGTGGGCAGGCAATCAGCATGTGAACTTCTTTGGCGCCAGCGTCACGAATTAGTTGAACAATTTTTTTCGAAGTTGTGCCACGCACTAAGCTATCGTCAACAAGCACAACCCTTTTGCCTTTAACAACAGCAAGGTTGGCATTGTGTTTTAGCTTCACGCCAAAGTGACGAATTTTGTCGGTTGGCTCAATGAAGGTGCGACCAACATAATGGTTGCGAATAATGCCAAGCTCGAAAGGAATTTTTGATTCAAGTGCATAACCAATCGCTGCTGGCACTCCAGAATCAGGAACTGGCACAATCACGTCGGCATCAATTTTTATTTCGTGCGCGAGTTCGATGCCAATATTTTTGCGCATTTCATAAACTGCTTTTCCCTCAACTACGCTGTCGGGGCGAGCAAAATAAACATATTCGAAGATGCAGAATTTTGACGAATGTTTGGCAAATGGTGACACAGATTTCACGCCATTTTTATCAATCGAAATCATCTCGCCATGCTCGATGTCGCGCTCAAATTTCGCGCCAATAATATCGAGAGCGCAAGTCTCAGAAGCGACAACGTAAGCATCGCCAAGTTTACCAAGCGAAAGTGGTCTGACGCCATGTGGATCGCGTAGAGCGATAACGCCATCTTTATGAATAATTACAAGCGAGAAGGCCCCTTCAATTTGCGAAACAGCGTCAATTATTTTTTCGTGCAATGTGGCTTTAGGACTAAGAGCGATGAGGTGAATGATAACCTCGGTATCCATCGTCGATTGAAAAATAGCACCCTTGCTAATCAAGCGACGACGCAATGTTTGTGCATTGGTGAGATTGCCATTGTGAGCAAGTGCCAAAAATCCCAAACTAAGTTCGGCATAAATTGGCTGAAAATTTCGTGCAGTTTTTTTGCCGGCAGTGGAGTAGCGCACGTGGCCAATCGCTGAATTACCTTCGAGTTTTTTAACGACACGCTGCGAAGTAAAATTATCTGCAACCAAACCATCAGCAAAATGTGCGGCGTGATTTTCTCCCTCCATTACCACGATTCCAGCCGCTTCTTGTCCCCGATGCTGTAGGGCGTGAAGACCAAGTGCGGTATTTATTGCAGCATCTGAACTTCCGAAAATTCCGAAAATTCCGCATTCATCTTTGAAGTGATCGTAAGTCATTTATTGCACTGAGTCATAGTTGGTTCGCGACATCAAATATTTGTAAACGATTAAGTTTTCCATGATGCGCTGTACGTAATTTCTAGTTTCGGAATAGGTAATGAGCTCAATCCAATCAACCACTTTGTCGACGTCTTGCTCTTTGCGCGGGTCGTAAAATTCATTGATCCACCGCTGCACTGCATTTGGCCCCGCATTGTAAGAAGCGATCGCCAGCATTTCTGAGCCATTGAAGCGAGTAATTAGTTTTTTAATGTAGAATGATCCGAGGCGAACATTGTAGTGAATGTCGGTGGCCAGCTTATCTTTATTGTAAGCGATGCCAAGTTCCTTCGCGACTAATTTTGCAGTTCCTGGCATCAATTGCATGAAGCCGATTGCGCCAACTTGACTTACTGCTGTTGGAGCAAAACCACTTTCTTGTTTAACGATTGCATGCACCAAAGGAGCATATTCATCATCGGCAATTTCTTTCACAATTTGGAATTTATTTTTGATAAAAAACACATTTCGTTTGGCAGCGATACGCGAGATTTTTGCATCGATTTGACGGTCGCCGATTTCATTTACGATCTTCATAACCACGCTAATTTGCCCGTCAGTTTTAGCGTTATTTACCATCCATTCAAAAATCTTTCCGGCATTTACTTTGTCGCCAGTGACCGCAAGTAAAAAAGCAACTTGTGCGGCGCGCGTTTGTGAAATCGTAGTCATGTCGTTGCCAGTGATTTCTGGATCTTTTGGTAAAATAATATCGTTCTGTGCGCCGAGCGGATCGATCACGCGATGCTTGTGAATTGATAATTGGCCGTAGAAAAAAATCGGATATTTAGTGCCGGCTTTGTACCACTCAGTTGCTTGTTTTTTATCTCCCGCAGCTTCTGCAGCCATGCCAAGCCAGTAAGTTGCGCGCGACAAGGTAACTGGTTGGGTGACGTTGCGATAAAGATTGGCAAAGTGAATGTAGCCATCTTTTGGCCTGTCAAGAAAGCGCAGCGCTATCCAGCCCGATGTCCATTCCGCTTCCCAAAAATCGGCAGAGTTTTTTGGTAAATTATGCTCGGAAAATAGTTTGTAAGCTTGTCTGTATTTCTTCCGCTTAATCATTTCGCGACCGTAAAGGCGACGTAGATTCCACCATTTTTCAGGAAATTTAGAATCGTTAGGCAGAGTGAGCAGAATATCAATCGCATCATCAGCCTTGTCTTTGAGGCGATACCAGGCAACGCGACGGAAAGTTAAAAGTTCATCAGATTGCAGCGACCAAGGCACAGAATGAAAAATTTTATCCAGGTTTTTTGGCGGATGTTTTTCTAACTCAGTTATATTTGCGAAGAGAGTTTGGTAATCCTCGCTAACAAGATTATTTATGCGCTCAGCTTCTTCTGTCTTGCCGTCCCACAGCAATCTCTCGATACGATTGACGTGATCCAATTCACTTAACTGATTATGATATTTTTCCAAAAATTCCTTTTCTTCTACTGCGGAAAAATTTTCTTTTACCCAAATATTCACGATCAATTCTTGAATAATTTTACGCTCTTTTTCTCTTTCTGATTCAGGTGATTTGTCGCGGGCAAGGGCATTAATTTTTGAAGCCAGAAGATAAATTTTTGATTCACGACTTTCTGCTGGATTGCTGTTAAAATATTGCTCAGAAGCTCGGTAGGAGATATCATTGGCGATTGCGACTCGCTCAACATTGCGACGGATATTGTCAAGATTTGGATAAAAAGGATTATCGAGCGCGAAGCGTGAAATATCGTTGAAGGAAACTTTTTTCGGATCAATTCTGTCGCTAAATTTATTCCACAAAATCACGTCAGTTAAAGCATCTGCTAGAGATATTTTTTTCTCTCCAACATGTTGTAATTTCATTTCCTGAGCGAGGCGCAGAGCCTCATCATAACGTTTGTTCTCAATTGCGACTGTGGCTTTTTTTAGAATTTCAAGATCAGTCGCCGTAATTCCGCGCCAAAGTTGTTGTGAAATTAGTGCGCGTGTTTCTTTGATATTTTTCTCAGGAATTTTTTCTTGAAGAGTTTCTTCCTTAGTTGTTTCAGTGGCTTTTTTCTTTTGCGGATTTTCTGCCTTGGTCGCTTTAATGACTTTTTTCTTCTGAGGAGTTTTTGCCTTAGTTGTTTCGACAGTTTTCTTCTTCGGCAAATTCTTTGTTGGGGCCTTCTCAAGCTCCGAGCTGTCCATCTTTGTGCAATGCGAATTCAAGCAAGCCCTAACTTCTTTTGCCTGAGCAGAAGTTGCCAAACACAAGCACAGCAGTAAGTAATTTAAGTTAATTTTCATAGGTCCTGCGCGATCTCAAACTGCTTTAGATAAAGATTTGCGTAGGCTCCGTTGCGCGCTAACAATTCTGTGTGCGTACCTTCTTCGACAACTTTTCCATGCGAGATAACAACAATTTTATCGGCATGCATCACAGTTGTGAGGCGGTGCGCAATAACAACGCAAGTGCGTCCTTTCATCAATTTCGCCAAAGCATCTTTGATTAATTTTTCTGATATTGGATCGAGTGCGGATGTAGCTTCGTCCAAAAGTAAAATTGGTGCGTTGTAAAGAATGGCGCGAGCAATGGCGATGCGTTGACGCTGACCGCCAGAAAGGCGAATGCCGTTTTGACCAACGCGGGCGTGATATTTTTCCGGAAGCTCTTGGATGAATTCATCAGCTTCAGCCATTTTTGCGGCGCGAATAATTTCTTCTTCAGTCGCGTCTTCTTTGCCGTAGCGAATATTTTCGAGAACGGTGTCGTCGAAAAGCATTACTTCTTGATTCACCACCGACATTGATCGACGTAATGATTTTAGAGTAAGGTTGCGAATGTCGTGCCCGTCAAGTTTAACTGCGCCAGAATTAGGATCGTAGAAGCGCAAAATCATGCTCATGATTGTTGATTTTCCACCGCCAGAATGGCCAACGAGCGCAACAGTTTTTCCGGTCGGAATTTTAAGATTTACTTCGTTGAGTGCGAGCTTGTCGTCGATGTAGCCGAACTTCACATTTTCAAATTCAATATCACCTTTTGCATTTTCGATCACGACAGAATTTTCGCGATCGGCAATTTTCGGTTTCTCGTCTAGAAGGGTGTAGAGACGTGTCGCCGCAGCAAGACCCATCTGCACTCCAGAGTTCATGCTCGACAAGGATTTGAGTGGACGATAAGCCATCATCATTGCGCCAAAAAATGAAAAGAAGGCGCCGGGCGTGGTTTGGCCAGTGATTACTTGATTGCCACCATACCAGATTACCGCAGCAATTCCGATGCCAGCAAGACTCTCAACGAAAGGCGAGGCGATCAGCGAAATGCGCGAAATTTTTTTGCCCATTTTGAAAATTGCCTCGGTGATGATTGACATTCTTTTTACCTCGAAATCCTCGCAGGCATAGGCTTTAACTAGCTTTGAATATTGCAGCGTGTCGCTCATTTGCGTATTAAACTTCCCCGCCATTTCCTGATTTTTATAGGATAGGTTACGTAATTTGCGGCCAAGTTTGTAGATTGGATAAGCCGCGAGAGGAAAGCCGATGAAAGCAACCAAAGAAAGCTCAACGCTCTGCATGAACATCACTACGATTAGAGCCCCTAGAGTAAAAAACTGTTTTACGAAGCCATTAATTGCGGTATTAACCACGCCAACAACTGCACCAATTTCACCAATTATTGAGGCAATCATGTCTCCGGAAGATTTACTGTGCAGCTTGATGATGTCTGACCTGATGTAATGTTCATAAAGCTTAATTCGCATGTCAGAAGTGATGCGCAGCGACAACACATTCATCGTCAAAAGTTGGAAATAAGTGGCGAAGCCTTTAACTATCGTTACCAGCAAAACTACCAAGGGAATTATCCACAAAGCTGAGACGTTTTTGTCGACGAAAACTGAATCGAGTGCGGGCTTAATCAGCCAAGCGTGAAGAGCGGTTGTGCCAGCAATTACCAGCATCAAAGCCACCGAGATTAAAAATGTTTTCCAATGCGGAAATACGTTTTCACGAGTAATGCGTTTAATGAGATATGGAGTGCTGTTGTAATCCTGCATTTTTAGATTTTTGATTTTAGATTCCAGGGATAGCATCACACTGCCAATTCAAAAATCAAAAATCAAAAATCTAAATTTCTGTGCTCAACATTTACTCTTCTTTCAAAGAAATTTTTTCTTCGGCTCTTACACAAATTGCCTTAGAACGCGCAATTTCAGTTTCCAAAAAAGATTACGAAAATTTTACTGTTGAGCCCGCAAAAGAAAAATCACACGGCGATCTAGCCTGTAATGCCGCAATGGTTTTGAGTAAAAAATTTGCGATGAATCCGCGCGAATTGGCGCAAGAATTAATCAAAAAGATTTTTAGTGAAGATGTAGAGAAGTTTGAAATTGCTGGCCCAGGATTTATTAATATTTCTTTGAAACCACAAATTTTTTACCGCTTAGTTGAACAGCTTCTCACCGAAGAAAACTTTGAATTCCCAAATCTTGGCCGAGATGAAAATGGCGTGGGCGAAAAAATAAATTTAGAATATGCCTCACCAAATCCAACTGGCCCGATTCACGTTGGTCACACACGGGGCGCAATTTACGGCGACGTGCTTGCAACTCTTTTACAGAAAACAGGCTACGATGTTTTGAAAGAATATTACATTAATGATGCCGGTGCGCAGATTAATAATTTAATCAAGTCAGCTCATGTGCGTTATCGCCAAGTTCTTGGCGAAAAAGTTGAAATTAGCGAAGGTCTTTACCCGGGCGAATATTTGATTCCGATTGGTGTTTCACTCAAAGAAAAATTCGGAGAAAATTTAGCAGAAAATTCTCTAGAAATGCGCGAATTTGTTGTTGATTCAATGATCGAGCTAATCAAGCGAGACCTACTAGCTCTAGGCATCAAACATGATAGCTACTTCTCCGAAAAAAAAGAACTGCACGACAAAAATAAAATTGAATCAGCGATTCAAATTCTGCGCGACAAGGGCTTGATTTTCGAAGGCAAGCTTGAGGCGCCAAAAACTGAAAAGGGCGTAGGAGCTTTACCAGAAGGCTACGAAGACAATGAGCAAACTCTTTTTCGCTCAACAGATTTCGGCGATGATCAAGATCGTGTTGTCAAAAAATCCGACGGAACCCCAACTTATTTAGCCGGAGATATCGCTTACTCTCTCAGCAAATTTGAGCGCGGTGCAAAAAAATTTATCATGCCATTAGGCTGCGACCACGCTGGTTACGTCAAGCGTTTGAGTGCGGTAGTGAGTGCGATTTCAAATGGTCAGGCACAAGTAAAAGTAATTCTCTGTCAAATGGTGAAATTCGTTAAAAATGGCGAGCCATTAAAAATGTCAAAACGCGCCGGAAATTTTATTACCGCGCGCGAAGTAATCGACGAAGTCGGCGCTGACGTTTTGCGCTTCATCATGCTCACGCGTAAAAATGATGCGCCGCTTGATTTTGATTTAGCGAAGGTGATTGAGCAGTCGAAAGACAATCCAATTTTTTACGTACAATATGCGCATGCGCGCTGTTGTTCTGTGCTTCGCCAGGCTCCAGCAGTAAGTGGTAAATGGTCGGTATTAAGTGAGTTGAAAGATGAATCTGAAATCGAACTAATTAAAAAAATTGCCAATTTTTCGCGCGTGATTGAAATGGCGGTAACTCATTTTGAGCCGCACCGTATTGCATTTTACTTGCAAGAATTGGCGGCCGAATTCCACTCTTTGTGGAATAAGGGAATGGAAAATCCTGGCCTAAAATTTATTATTTCTGACAAGCCAGAACTAACTCAAGCCAGGCTAGGACTGGTTATGGCAACAAGAAAAATAATCGCCGAAGGTTTGAAAATTTTTAACATCAAGGCGCTGGAGGAGATGTAAGTGGAAGATTTCGGTTACCAAAAAACTTCAGATAAACAGGCGCTTCCAGGCGCAGCGAAGGGTGCTCTACTTGCTCTCGCTACTTTATTTTCACTGGCGATTTTCGTCTACATTACGGTCAGCGCTTATTATTTTGTTCATCAAGATAAGGATGCAGATATTGAAACTATCAAGTCGCCAGAAGGGCCGATCAAGGTTACGCAAGAAGAAAAAAATGAAGGAATTCAAGTCGATCACGCAATTTACGAAGATATTTTTGGCAACAAACAAGCGGCAGCTAAACGCAAAAATGTGAAGATTCGCGCCCATCCTGAACCCGCTCTGCCACCAGTAAAAGAGGCTACCCCAAAAGTAAAAGAAGAGCAGAAAATCGTCGTTTATTCAGCAGAGAAAAAAGAAAAAGAAGTAGAAAGGCGCGACAATACCGCGCCAGCGCCAAAGCCGAAATCTGGCGGTAAAAAAATAGTGAGAGTGCAAATCGCCGCAATGTCTTCACGCGATGCGGCGAGTGAACATTGGCAGAAGTTCAGCGGACGTTATTCTTCAATTTTTTCTGACCTAAAACCATTCATTGAAAAAGTTGATTTAGGTAAGAGGGGAATTTTTTTTCGATTACAGGTTGGGAATTTTCCGAGCCAAATCGAGGCTGAAAAATTTTGTAGTCAGTACGTTATTCAGACTAGAAAAAATAGCGCAGACTGCATTGTTGTTGAGTAAAACCTAATTTTGAGCACCGTGCTCAAAATTCAGATTAACATTAAAATACTCGACCAGCGCGAGTTATTAAATTTCTTAATTGCGAGAAGCGAAAGTAAAGGGGCGATCAATGGGGAAGTTTACTTAGCTTAGATTTTGTGAAATTCTTTAATGCTTCTAACTATGCTGATGTAGTGCTTGGGCAGTTCTGATTTTTCTAAAATCCAGTCGTAAATTTTTACGTCATCCTCTTCTAGGAATTTTCCGAAGAGTTCTAGGTCATTGATTTTACCTAGCTCAGATTTGGCGTACTCTCCAACTAAAAAATCAGTTTCTTTACAGCCGCGGTGAACTGAGCGATAGAGTAATTGTTTGATTAAGTTCTCGTTACTCATTTGGTAAAAGTGATTTTAGTTTTTGAATCAAAGCTTCTGCTTCTTTTGTTGCGTAAGGCTTTGCCGGCGCATTTCCCCAAACTGGTTTTGGAAAAGTTGCGTCATTTTTTTTGCGGCCAATAACGTGAATGTGAAGTTGCGAGACCACATTTCCGAGGGCGGCAATATTTATTTTTTCAGCGTTAAATTCTTTTTTCAAAATCTTGGCGACGGAATTTATTTCCTGCAAAACTTGAGTTTGTTCGGTAAAAGACAAATCGGTAAGCTCAATTAAATCAGGTTTTCTTGGCACTAAAATTAGCCAGAGATAATTCGCGTCATTCATCAAGAGCGCGGAAGAAAGGGGCAGGTCACAAATAAAATGAGTGTCAGACTTTAATTGCGAATGAAGTGTGAACATTGATTTAGATTTTAAATTTTAGATTTATCTCTGTTGACGATGCTTATCTCTCTCTCAATTCACAATGTTGTTCTAATCGATAAAGCGGAAATCACTCTCTCATCTGGTCTTTGCATTTTAAGTGGCGAGACAGGTTCTGGAAAGTCGATTTTGCTTGATGCTCTTGGCTTGGCCATTGGTTTTAGAGCTAATTTTCGCTTGATTGGTTCAGACGAAAATAAAGCACAAGTTGCAGCAGAATTCGACATTTCACAAAATCAAATCTGCAAAAATTTTCTCAGTGAAAATGATTTGCTTGATGCTGAGAGCCCAGACCATTTAAGGATCCGTAGAGCAATTAACGAAAATTCAGTTAACAAGATTTTTGTGAATGACGTTGCGATTGGCGTGAATCTTTTGGCAAAAGTTGGTGAGACTCTGGTGGAGATTCACGGTCAGCATGATCAGCGCGGGCTCCTTAATCCAAGCGCTCACCTAAGTATTTTGGATGAGTTTTCTGGCAACGAAAATCTGCTAAAAATTCTCAAAAAAATTTACGAAAATTTACGCGAAGTTGAGAAGAAAATTTTTGAGATTGTAGCAAAAAAAGAAGCGGCGGAAAGAGAAAAAGATTATCTTAATCACGTGGTACAAGAGCTTGAATCTGCTAAACTTAAGGCAGATGAAGAAAGTGAATTAATTGCCAAAAAAGATTTTTTAATCAGCAAGGAAAAGATTTTAAATTTCTCTAGTGATCTAAAATTACATTTGGTTGAGGCCAACTCACAGCTGATCTTGGCACAAAAAATTCTAATCAGAAATCAACATTTTGGCGAAGATTTTGATGGCTTAAGTGAAAAAATTGACCGACAAAATGACGAGATAGATTCAGCAGTTTCGGCTATCCAAGACCTAGTCAGAAAAATTTCTGCTGACGAAAATAATCTCGATGAAATTGAGGAGAGGCTTTTTTTTATTCGTTCTCTGGCGAGAAAATTCAATGTTTCAATCGACTTGTTGCCGCAAATAATTCTCGACGCGCAAAAGAAATTAAAGCTACTTTCAAATGAAGAGGAGGCATCTTACGAGCTTGAGAATCAACGCTTAACGCTAAATAAAGATTACAGAAAAATTGCCGAAGAACTTTCGCAGCGCCGAAAAAAATCAGCGAAAATTTTGTCAGAAAAAGTTGAGGCAGAGTTGAAGTTTTTAAAAATGGGTGAGGTGAAATTTTTAGTAGACGTAGCACCTGAAACTCTTCGAAAGACTCAAGGTGATGATTCTCACATTGAGCCTTTCGAGGTTTACTCTCCGACAGGCTACGACCGCGTTCGCTTCATCGCCTCCCTCAATAAAAACTCCTTCGACGACATTTCTAAAATTGCTTCTGGGGGCGAACTTTCTCGCTTCATGCTTGCGCTCAAAGTTGCGCTACTTGATGTAAAATCAGTGCCGACAATGATCTTTGATGAAATTGATTCTGGAATTGGTGGAAGCACAGCTGACGCGGTAGGAAAACGCCTAAAAGCTCTTTCAGAAAAATTACAAATTCTAGTGGTGACGCATCAGCCGCAAATTGCTGCCAAGGCGAATACTCACTTCAAGATCAGTAAAATTATTTCTGACAATAAAGCAAAAACCAAAATTAAAAAGCTCGACAAACAAGATCGTGAACAAGAAATTGCGCGCATGTTATCTGGCGAAGAAATCAGCGTGGAAGCGGTTTTGGCGGCTAAAAATTTAATCGAAAGTTAATGTCCACAACAAGCGACAATCCAGCGATACGACATCTACGAAACTTTGTGATCATCAGTTTTTTGATCTTCTTCGTTTTCGCTGCTTGTTTTTACATCACCGGAACTCTCGTTATTTTTACCGTTACCGGCAAGTGGGATCTCATTAAATCCTACCTTAATCTGCCCCTTCTTAAGCAGTTTATTTACATCTACGATACCCTCGGCGCTTATTGGAAATTTTATTTTAATAACGCTTCGAAGATCACATCTACAAGCTATAACGGCTTTGTGTGGAAATTATGGGTCACTACAATTTTACCTTACCTCATTCTTCTTGGTTTGGGTTGGACATTTCGCGCACCAATAATTGATTGGCGCCCTTTTAAGGCCGCGGAATCGATTCACGGAAATGCGCATTGGGCGACTAAAAATGAAATAAAAAAGATGGGAATGCGCGCCAAGCATGGTGTCTTGATGGGCAAAATTTCGGGTAAATTTTTGATTGCCGATGGCTTCCAACACATCCTTCTTTTTGCTCCGACTGGTTCGGGTAAAGGTGTGGGTTTCGTAATTCCGAATCTTTTGTTTTGGGAGCAGTCGGTTATTGTGCATGACATCAAACTGGAAAACTACGAACTAACCTCTGGCTGGCGTCGTAAGCATCTAAAGCAGAAAGTGGTTTTGTGGAATCCGGCAGATCCCGACGGAATTTCGCATTGCTATAACCCGATGGATTGGATTAGTAACAAACCCGGTCAGATGGTTGATGACGTACAAAAAATCTGTAATTTTCTTTTGCCAGAACAAGAATTTTGGCAGAACGAAGCGCGCGCTTTATTGACGGGAATTATGCTTTACCTAGTTGCTGCTGAAGACAAGCCGGCAAGTCTTGGCGAGGTGGTGAGAACGCTGAGAAATGATGACGTGGTTTACAATCTTGCTGTTATTCTCGACACGATGGGCAAAAAAATTCACCCGGTTTCTTACATGAATATCGCTTCTTATTTGCAGAAGCCAGACAAGGAGCGTGGCTCAGTAACATCCACAGCCAACTCATCTCTCGAATTATGGTCGAATCCTTTGATCGATACTACAACCGCGACTTCGGATTTTAATTTACACGAGTTTAAACTTTCCCCACATACTTGTTACGTTGGCTTAACACCAGACAACATCACGCGTCTTAAGCCTTTAGTAAGCATGTTTTATCAGCAATGTGCGGCATTTTTTACTGCTCACACTCCGCGTCCTAATGAGAAATTTGGCGTTCTAATGCTGATGGATGAATTCCCAACCCTAGGAAAGCTAGAGCAGTTTCAAGCCGGTATTGCCTACTTCCGTGGATATAGAGTTCGTTTGTTTTTAATTATTCAAGATACCGAGCAGCTCAAAGGAATTTATGAAGAAAGTGGAATGAACTCATTCCTTTCAAACTCAACTTACCGAATAACTTTCGCCGCGAATAACATGGAAACAGCGAATTTAATTTCACAACTTCTGGGCAATAAAACTGCGACACAGGTTTCTTACAACAAGCCAAAATATCTTGATCTTAATCCAGGCGCACGTTCGTTAAACGTTTCAGATGTTCAGCGCGCACTACTTTTGCCGCAGGAAGTTATTCAAATGCCTCGTGAAGATCAGATTATTTTGATTGAATCTCAGCCACCAATTCGTGCGAAAAAGATTCTTTATTTCAAAGAAAGAATCTTCAACAAGAGGCTTTTGAAAAAAACTAAAATTCCAGTGCAAGCGCCATACATGCCTGATCGTGGCAAGTCAAAGAAAGAAAAAGAAGAGGAAGAAAAAGCAAAAACAGAAGGTTCAATCGAAGGAGAAAAAGCGTGATTAAAGCTGCAGTAATCGGCGATCCAATTTCGCATTCACTCTCGCCAAAAATTCACAATTTTTTTTTACAACAACTTGGAATTGAAGGAAGTTACGAAGCGATTCGTGTGCAAAAAGATGAATTGCGTGAAGCGGTGCAAAAGCTGGTAAATCAAGGCTTTGCAGGTTTTAACGTTACTCTGCCTCACAAGGAAAAAATTTTTGAAATTTGTGACGAGATTGACGAAACTGCGCAACTAACTGGCGCGGTAAATACCGTTGTGATTACTGCGGAAAAAAAATTGCGTGGGTTTAATTCAGATGTTTTTGGGTTCTTACAAAATCTAAAAAATTCGCAGCCAGATTTTGATTTACGTGGAAAAAATATTTTTGTTATCGGTGCTGGCGGAGCTGCGCGGGCTGTGGTTTACGGACTTTTAAAATCTAGCGTGAAAAAAATTTATTTAACCAATCGCACTGAAAAAAAATTCACCGATGTTGAATTTTTAAACAGAGAAAATTTTGAAAAAAAACTCGATGAATGTGATTTGCTCGTGAACACAACTTCGCTTGGTATGCTTGGGAAAGATACTTTGAGGGCTGATCTGAAAAATTTAAAACATTCTGCGATCGTCTACGACATCGTCTACAATCCACTCAAGACTGAGTTATTGAAATCCGCTGAAATCCGCGGGAATCAAATTGTGACTGGAATTGGAATGCTTGTCGAGCAAGCGCTGGTAGGTTTTGAGGAGTGGTTTGGAAAAAGGCCAGAGCCGAGTGAGGATTTAATGAAATGCTTAATTAGTTAAGAATCATCACTCTGAAGGCGAAGATCAGGGGGCTAAAAAAATGATGCATTACTTGAATCTCTCGCCTCGTTTCCTATTTAGAATCCTATTCAAAATCCTTTTCAAAAAAGATAAAAAATTTATCAATTGCTCTAGATCTCTAGAGCTAGAAAACAAATTCATCGCCTACGAACAATTCGATTCGAAACAAAGACGAATAACTTAAGCTAAATTAAAATCTCTTTTAATGAAAAATTCCGGAAAAAACTTTTTAACTTGGGCGATTATTTTTGCTGTGGTAATGGTTATATCGAGCTTGATTAACGACCCGAATGGCGCAGCTGGAAATAAGTTAGTCTTCAGCGAATTTATGAAAAAGGTTGATGCGGGCGAAGTGGTTTCTGTTGATATCAAAGGCAGTGATTTGAATGGTAAAATGAAAGATGGTTCGCAGTTTTACACTTATCTTCCCGAATATCCCGATCTCGTTTCTACCTTGCAGGAGAAGGGTGTGGAGATTAATGCCGTGCCTTTAGTTAGTAAATCAGACAAGATAGTTGCCGGAATTATTGGTTGGCTTCCTCTTCTTGTAATGGTTGGGTTGTGGATTTATTTTTCGCGTAGTGCTGGCGGCGGTGGGCGCGGCGGCGCTTTTGGATTTGGCAAATCGCGCGCTAAACTTTTACAGGAAAGCAAAGGCAAAGTTACTTTTGGCGATGTGGCCGGGATTGATGAGGCAAAACAAGAACTCACCGAAATTGTCGACTTTTTAAAAGATCCAAAAAAATACGTAGATGTTGGCGCAAGAATTCCGCGCGGCTGTTTATTAATTGGCTCTCCGGGAACTGGTAAAACTTTGCTAGCCCGCGCTATTGCTGGTGAAGCAGGAGTTCCATTCTTTTCAATTTCTGGTTCTGATTTCGTTGAAATGTTTGTCGGTGTCGGTGCGAGTCGCGTGCGCGACATGTTTGAGCAGGCAAAAAAATCTGCACCTTGCATTGTTTTTATCGACGAGATCGATGCTGTCGGTCGTCATCGTGGTTCTGGAGTTGGCGGTGGAAATGATGAGCGCGAACAAACTCTCAACCAAATGCTTGTTGAGATGGACGGATTTTCTGACAATGAAGGTGTGGTAATTATCGCCGCGACAAATCGTCCTGATGTTTTGGATCGTGCCTTGCTTCGTCCTGGGCGTTTCGATCGACAAGTTACCGTGCCAAATCCTGACATTATCGGACGTGAACAAATTCTTGGCGTGCACATTAAAAAAATTGTCGCTGCTTCCGATATTGATGTGAAAACTTTAGCGCGCGGAACTCCTGGTTTTGCCGGCGCAGATCTTGCCAATCTTGTAAATGAAGCGGCACTCACTGCTGCGCGTTTCAATCAGAAAATGGTGACGATGCAAAATTTTGAAGATGCTAAGGATAAAATCATGATGGGCACGGAGCGCAAATCGATGGTGATGCAAAAATCGGAAAAAGAGCTTACAGCTTACCACGAAGCTGGTCACGCGATCACCGCGCTTAACTGTCCAAATTCTGATCCTATCCACAAAGCAACAATCATCCCACGTGGCCGCGCTCTAGGTTTAGTCATGCGTCTTCCCGAGCATGATCGTTTCTCAGTCACGCGCGCAAAACTCAAAGATGATCTAATTGTTGCCTTCGGCGGACGCGCTGCGGAAGAATTAATTTTTGGTTACGAGCAAGTTACAACAGGTGCTTCTTCCGATATTCAGCAAGCAACTTCAATGGCGCGCGCAATGGTTACAAAATGGGGCCTAAGCGATAAAGTTGGAGTGATCGATTACGGCGAAGATGACGGTTCAAGATTTTACGCCGCCAACAAACCTTATTCGCAAGAAACTGGCAGAATCATTGATGAAGAGGTGAAGCGCATAATTAGCGAAGGTCTAACAGAAGCCAAAAAAATCCTTAACGAGAAAAAAGACGATTTAGAAAAATTGGCTCGAGCTTTGCTTGAATACGAAACTTTGAGTGGCGAGGAAATTAAAGATTTACTTGCAGGCAAAGAAATTAGAAAACCTTCAACGCAAAGCGGCTCAGCAGCTAGTGCAATCAGCGAAGGCCTAATCCCAAAAGTCAGTTAATTAATAGAAATAACTAAAAACATGCAGTTCGAAGTAGCAAAGCAGTCATTACTTAAAGCCATCTCAAATGTGAGTGGTGCGGTGGAAAGAAAGAACACAATTCCTGTTCTACAAAATATTAAAATCGAAGCTCAAAAAACGCAGGAAGGTGACAAGGTAATCTTGTCGGCGACTGACATGGATATTCTTGTCACCGCGACTTTCGAAGCAGACATAAAGAAGAGCGGAGTGACTACGGTTCCAGCGCAAATGTTTTTCGATATTGTGCGTAAAATTCCCGAAGGCGCGATCATGATTTCGCAAGAAAGCTCAACGATTTTACAGATTAAATCCGGTAAATCGAAATATAGTTTGCCTTGTATTGACGCGACAGAATTTCCGAATTTATCGGAGGGCGAATTGGGCGAAGAAATCATAATTAAGTCAGAAGATTTAATGAGAATGATCGAAAAAACACGCTTCGCAATTTCGAGTGATGAAACTCGTTACTATCTCAATGGCCTTTATTTACATGCGATTAAACAAGGTACGAATTTCAGTTTGCGCACTGTTGCCACAGATGGTCATAGGCTCGCTCTTTCTTTCGCTGACATTGATTTAAAAACTCCTTTTGGCGTGATTTTACCAAAAAAATCAGTCGCTGAAATTCGCAAAATTATCGAGGCAACGAAGGAAGTGCGCTTCGCAATTTCGCGCGTGAAAATCAAAGTGGTGGCAGGTCAGGCGACTATTATTTCTAAACTAATCGACGGCGAATTTCCTGATTACGATAAAGTAGTGCCGAAGAATAATTCTCTCGTTGCGTCAATTAACAAAAAGACTTTCTTCGATTGTGTTGATCGCGTTTCAACTGTTGCGACTGACAAGCATCGCTTGGTTAAAATGATTTTGGAAAACGGAAAATTGAGTCTGCAAGTTAGCACTAATGACGGTTCTTTCGCTTATGAAGAACTTGATGTGAATTATTCAGGAGAGCGCATCGAAACTGGTTTCAACTCACGTTACCTTCTCGACATCATCGGTCAAATTGACAATGATGAGCTGCTAATGCGTTTCAAAGACGGCTCTTCTCCGGCTTTGATTGAGGCTAAGAATATGAGTTCGGTATTTGTCATTATGCCGGTCAGAATTTAGCATTTTAATTTGTCATTACCATGAGCTCTTAGAGCGACGCGGCAATTCAAAATGATCCAAATTCAAAAACTTCTTCTCTCTAATTTTCGCAATTTCTCCTCACGTAGAATCGAATTTTCTTCATCATCAGTTTTGCTTGTTGGCGTAAATGGCGCTGGCAAAACTAATATTCTTGAAAGTCTGACATTGCTTGGTCGCAGCGCCTCTTTGCGTGGAGGTGATTTTGACGAAATGGTCAAAATCAGTGAGAAAAATTTTACGATTTACGCCGAAATTTCTAATCACGAATTCATCGAAAAAATTGCTGTTTCATTTGACGCTTTGCAGAAGAAAAAAATTCTACTTATTAACGGCGAACCAGTCAGTTCAAAGCGTCAAAGCGATCTTAGAAGTCATCTAATTAACTTTGTTTTCCTAACTCCGCAGCTTGAACAGCTTTTTATTTCAGGCAAAAGTGAGCGTCGCGATTACATGGATAAAATTGTCTCTGACCTTGATCACGAACATTCCGGCCGTATCAACAATTACCAAAAATTACTCCGCGAAAGATTGCTGATTTTACAAAAACATCGCGACGATAAATGGCTGAATGCGGTAGAAAATAAAATTGTTGAGCTTGGAGTTTCAATTGCAGCAGCGCGGATTGAGGCGATAGATTTTTTCAATAAGGCTATTTCATCTTTCGCGTCAAATTTTCCGCAGACAAAACTTTGTGCGCTTGGCGAAGTTGAAGAGATGATAGATAAACAAAGTGCAGCGCAGCTAGAAGAGTTTTACAAAATCAAAATGAAAGAAAATCGCGAGCGCGATCTAGTGAGTTTTAAAACTGAATTCGGCGTTCATCGCTCAGATTTTGACGCAATTTTTTTGAAGAAAAATATCTCGGCCAAACTTTCTTCAACTGGCGAACAAAAAGCGATCATGCTTGGAATCACTTTGGCACGGGCGCGGATTTCATCTTCTTACAAAAATCAGCCGACAATTTTAATTTTTGACGAAGTGGTTTCTCATTTGGATGAGGAGCGAAAAAAGAATTTATTCGAAGAAATTTCTGCCGCGAATCTACAGGCTTTTTTTAGCGCAACGAGTGCTGAATTAATTCCGGTGAAGCATTCACAACTTCATATTCACGCGGTTTAAAAAGTTGGTAATGCCACCATTCTTTCGAGTAGAAATCAAAGCCAGCTGCGGTCATTAAGCCAAGAAGGACTAGGCGATTACGTTGCGCTTCAGCAGAAATTTTTTCGCAATTGTGAAAAGCTAACTCAGAAAAATCGTCAAAATCTGTGCCCATATTGAGTTCATTTCCATCAAGATCAGTTAAAGTTAAATCAATCGCCACACCTCGACAATGCGGGATTGCTCCATCTTCAGGATTAGAAATAAAATCGCCGGGAAATTTTTCGTACATGTATTTCTGCACTTCGAGCGGACGAAATGTGTCAAAGATTTTCAATTTTAGCCCCAAATTTTTTGCTGACTTAACCGCTTTCATAATTCCTTCAATAGAGGCTTCATGCATGTAAGCAAAAGGACGAGAATAAAGTTTGTGACCACAGACATTATTCTCTGAAGCGTAGCGCAAATCAAAAATTACGTCGAATTTTTCTGGAGTAATTTCGATAAGATTTTGCATTTAGAAAGGTTTCAAAATTACCAAAGCGACAATGCCAAGAATTAGCAAAATTGGCACTTCATTGATGATTCGATAAAACTTCTGGCTGTGTTTATTTTGACCTTTTTCAAAGGATTTTCTCCAACGCCCAAGTAAATGGTGATAGAAAGTAAGTATTACGACGAGAGTTAATTTGATGTGCAGCCAAACGAATTCAAAGCCGATTTTTGAAGAGAGGTAAAAACCAAAAATAAAAACCAAAATCATCGCAGGATTCATGATGTAACGAAGCAACTTCCTCTCCATCACTTGAAAAATTTTATCAGTTTCGGATCCAACGGCTACTTGCGTGTGATAAACGAAAATTCTTGGTAAATATAAAAGTCCGGCGAGCCATGAAATTACTGCGGTGATATGCAGAATTTTGATTACGTCGTAAAGTTCGATCTCGGCCATTTTTTTAAAGAAAAAGTTGATTAATTGAAGTCGCTTACTAGCGTCCGCCGCCTCGTTTTTAAAGCATTTTCTTGAAATAAAATGAAGTTACTCGCTTGCAATAGCAATCCATCTTTGTCGCAAAATATCGCCAGTTATTTGGGTTCAAAATTAGTTAATGTCGAGATTAAGCGTTTTGCTGACATGGAAGTGTTTGTCGAGATTAAAGAAAATGTGCGCGGCGAAGATATTTTTGTTTTGCAATCGACCTCATTTCCAGCCAATGACAATATCATGGAATTGTTGGTGGTGATTGATGCGCTGCGTCGTGCTTCGGCAAAAAGAATTACTGCGGTAATGCCTTACTTTGGTTATGCTAGACAAGATCGTAAAGTTGCTCCGCGCACTCCAATCTCTGCAAAATTAGTTGCGAATTTAATCACTTCAGCCGGTGCAGATCGGGTTCTCACAATGGATTTACACGCCGGGCAAATTCAAGGCTTCTTTGATATTCCTCTCGATAATCTTTACGCCGCACCAGTTTTTGTGCGCGACATCAAGCAAAATTTTGAGCTAGAAAATTTAGTGGTAGTATCCCCGGACGTTGGTGGCCTAGTGCGGGCAAGAGCAATCGCTGGAAAAATTGGCGCTGATTTAGCGATTGTTGATAAACGTCGTCCTCGCGCTGGAATTAGCGAGGTGATGAATATTATTGGCGAAGTTGACGGTAAAAATTGCATTATTGTCGATGACATGATCGACTCTGGTGGAACTTTATGTAACGCAGCTGAGGCTTTGCTAATAAAGGGCGCAAAGTCAGTTTCGGCCTACATTACTCACGGTGTTTTATCAGGAAAGGCTCCGGAAAGAATTGCTAATTCTAAGCTAAAAACCCTTGTCATTACCGATTCAATTCAGCCATCGGAAGAAACTTTGTCGGTCAAAAATATTAAAATTATTAACATTTCCAATCTACTCGGAGAGGCTATCCGCAACATTTCTCTAGAGAAGTCAGTCTCTACTTTGTTTGATTAATTATGAAAAAAATTATCGAATTTCTTCAGTTACAATTTAAAAAATTTGCACCAGTGGTTATCTTGCCGATTGCCATCGTGCTCTTTGCAATCATTGCCGCTAATCTTCTTTACCAGCCAAAAAAAATGTTCAAAAGAGGTTTTGAAATTGAGTTTTCTGCCGATGGAAAGCCAGTGGCTAAAAAAGAAGAAAAGCCAGTTGATTTCCCTTCTTTGATGAAGTTAGCCGACCTCGACCGTGGTGCAAAAATTTTTAAAAAATGCGCAACTTGTCATACTATTGGCAAAGGTGAAGCGGCAAAAATTGGACCAAATCTATTTGGAGTTGTGGGTAGAAAAAGAGCCTCAACTTCCTTCTCTTATTCTGATGCGATGAGGGCAAAGGGTGGCTCTTGGGACGCAGAATCAATCGGTCAATTTATTACCAAGCCAAAAGATTATGTGCCAGGAACTAAAATGGCTTTTCCAGGATTGAAAAAGCCGCAAGACCGTGCCGACGTAATTCTGTTCTTACAAAAACAATAAATTCTCAATGGGTTTAATAAAATCAATTTTACGAATTCTTCGCTCCGTTGTTCTTCTATTACTCTTGGTTTGTCTGGTGATTTTTATGCTCGACAATCGCGAACTGATTACAATCAGCACACATCCTTTACCGTTCGAAATTCAGACGAGAGTTTTTGTAGTGATGATTGTTTGCTTTATTCTCGGGCTATTTTTTGGAATAATTGCTTGCTCTCCGACTATTTTTCAAAGTTTTTTCAAACGCCTTAGTGATAAGCGCAAAATCAGAAAGCTTGAAAAACAGGTAAAAAATAATTGAGCAGTTGCTTTCAATTTTTGCCTAAATAGCTTGCGCTGCCTTATTCCACATCACTAAAGCTGCACCTTAATTTCCTTCTCTCTTACTTAAATTTTTAACAAATAACGATACGACATGGCTAGTAATTTGACCATCATGGGCAACAAAGAAATTTTGTTGGTCGCTGAAAATATCGCGCACGAAAAAGGCATTTCTCTTCAAGAAATTATTGAGGCGATGGAGGAGGGCATCAAGCTTGCTGCGAAGAAAAAATATGGTAGCCATCTCGATATCGATTGTAGAATTGATAGAAAAACTGGGCAGATAAAACTCTTTAATAAGCTACAAGTCGCCGAAGATGATCTTGAAGATTTTGACGTGCGTACTCACATCACTCTTAAGCATGCAAAACAAGAAAACGTTGATGCAGAAATTGGTGATTTCGTAGTACAAGAATTGCCTCCGATCGATCTTAGTCGCGTTGTTGCGCAAGTTGCGAGAAACGAGATTATCCGCAAAGTTAAAGAGGCTGAAAAAAATAAAGAATATAACGAATTCAAAGATCGTATTGCTGATATTGTTAGTGCTTCAGTGAAGAAAATTGGTCTAAAAAATATTGTGATGGAAGTTGATGGTTACGAAGCTGTTATTCACGAAAGTGGTTTAATTCCAAAAGAAAATTTCCGCGTTGGTGATCGCATTCGTTGCTACATTGAAGATGTGCGCAAAGAGCCATTTGGTGCACAGATTTTCTTGTCACGTACGCACCCACAATTTTTGGTGAGACTTTTCGAACAAGAAGTTCCTGAGCTTTACGAAGGAAATATTGAAGTAAAAGCGGTTGCTCGTGATCCAGGTTCTCGCGCTAAAATCGCGATTTATTCTCGTCGCGATGATATTGACATTATTGGTTCATTCATTGGTATTCGCGGTTCTCGTGTTCAGTCAGTTAGCTCTGAGCTTCGCGGTGAAAAAATCGATATTCTTAAATGGTCGCCAAATGTCGCCGAGCTTGTAATAAGCGCGTTAACGCCAGCCAAAGTTAGTAAGGTTGTTGTTGATGAAGAGAATAATTTAATCGAAGCTGTAGTGGCTGAAGATCAACTCAGTCTAGCAATTGGACGCGGCGGACAAAATGTTAAACTCGCTTCAAAATTAGTCGGTTACAAAATTGACGTAATGACTGACGAGCAAGAATCAGCGCGTCGTACTGCTGAATTTAATCAAGCTTCCAAGCTCTTTGTTGAAGCGCTCGACGTCGAAGAAATGATCGCAAATCTTCTTGCCTCTGAAGGGTTCTTAACTGTTGATTCTCTGGCTCAATCTGATGTTTCTGAAATTGCTTCAATTGAAGGTTTTGACGAAGACATTGCTGGCGAAGTTAAACGTAGAGCCGAGGAATTTCTTCAGAAAAATTCGTAAATAATGACAGACGAAAACAACCAAAACACAACGCGTTCGCGCCTTACTCTAAAACTATCAACTCCAGTTAGTGCCCAGAGCCTTGCCGTAAAAACTAATACCGAAAAAAAACTCGGTAGTTCTTCGGTTCAAGTTACCATCAAAGGGCGCAAGAGAGACTCAAAGCCAGATGAAGATCGAGATACTGTTGGGCTAAGTAAAAATGAATTTGAAGCAAGAATGAGAGCTGTTTCAAGTTCTGGTGATGTTAAAAGTGAAATTAAAACTCATGAAATTCTAAGCAGAGCAAATAAAAAAACTCAAAGCGAAGAAGTGGTTAAGGTGGAAGAAATTCTTGTTGAAGAAAATATTGTTGAGCCAGCTCCGGTTGAGGTGAAGCAGGGTAATGTGCCCGACTACAAATTAGATCAGTTTGACGTGCGCAGCAAAATTAGACAAAGCGTCGACGTTGCTAATCGTCAAAAAGAAGAGCGTGAAAAACTTGCTGAAGAAAGAAGAAAGCAAGAGCAGCAACGCCTCTCTAAAGAAAGAGAGGAGCGCGACAAAAAGAAGCAAAAAAAATTACCAGCAGCTCCAGTAAAAAAGAGCTTCGAGGAAGAAGCTAAAAAGAAACCAAGCTTTAAAGAAGAGCGCGTAAATAGTCGTAGAATGACCTACGTCATCGATACTCATTCTGATGATGATGGCTTGGGACATAAACGCAAAAAAGGAAAAAACAGACATCAAGAGCAAGCTTCCACCAAGGAATACAAAAAAATTTCGCGCGAAGTTGTCATCCCAGAATTAATTAGCGTCGCTGATTTAGCTGAGCGTATGACTGAAAAAGTTGGTGATGTTGTTAAAAAACTTTTCGCCATGGGAATGGTTGTAACCAGCAACCAAGCCGTTGATGCAGATACTGCGGAAATCATCATCACTGAATTTGGCCACAAGGCAAAACGCACTTCACACTCTGATGTTGAAAATATTCTTGAAGAAGGTGGTGAAGAGCACGATTTCTTAGCGCGTGCTCCGATCGTTACAATTATGGGTCACGTCGATCACGGTAAAACTTCTTTGCTCGACGCTTTGCGCGAGACCAATGTTGTTGCGCGTGAACATGGCGGAATTACTCAGCATATCGGCGCTTCTCGCGTTAAAGCCGTTGGCGGAAAATTTATTACTTTCCTTGATACTCCTGGCCACGAAGCCTTTACTGAAATGCGTTCACGCGGTGCGAATGTTACCGACATCGTCGTGCTAGTAGTTGCTGCTGACGATGGAGTTAAAGCGCAAACAATCGAGGCTATCAATCACGCCAAGGCGGCAAATGTGCCGATGATTGTAGCTGTAAATAAAATCGATAAACCTGGTGCGGATCCAGAGCGCGTAAAACAAGAACTTCTCGCGCACAATGTTGTCTGTGAAGATTTGGGTGGTGACGTAATGTTCATTCCTGTTTCAGCCAAGACTAAAAAAAATCTCGAAAAACTTGAAGAAGCAATTTTGTTGCAAGCGGAAGTGCTTGATCTCAAATCGCAATATGAAGGCAAAGCAAGTGGCGTAGTGCTTGAGTCGAGAATCGATCCAGCGCGTGGCGTTGTGGCGACGCTAATGGTACAAAAAGGAACGCTGGACACTTCCGATCTAATCGTTGTTGGTACCTCTTTTGGTCGTGTTAGAAAAATGTCTGACGATCTCGGAAATATAGTAAAATCAGCGACTCCTTCGGTTCCAGTCGAAGTTCTCGGCTTAGACAGCGCTCCAAATGCCGGGGATAAATTCTTCGAAGTTGATGAAGAAAGACAGGCTCGCGAAATTATTTCTTACCGCTCACGCAAAGAAAAAGAAATCAAGGCATTGAAGAATTCTGCCAGATCATTCTCCGATATTTTTAAAGAATCCGGCAAAGGAAAATTAAAATATTTGAACATCATCATTAAAGGCGATGTGCACGGTTCAGTTGAGGCTATCATTGGAACGGTGGCTAAATTAAATAATGAAGAAGTTGCGATTAAAGTTGTGCATTCAGCAACTGGCGGAGTTTCTGATTCCGACATCTCTCTTGCTGCCGCATCTGGAGCCATGATTGTTGGTTTTAACGTTCGCGCTAACTCTTCAGCAAAAGAAATGGCGCTATCAAAAGGCATCGAAATTCGCTACTACTCAATCATCTATAATCTAGTTGATGATCTGAAATTATTGCTCACTGGCATGTTAACTCCAGTTCAAAATGAAGAGCATTTAGGTCGCGCTGAAATCCGCCAAGTCTTTAAAGTTTCTGGTTCTGGAAAGGTAGCAGGATCTTACGTTATTGATGGAGTGCTCAAGCGTAATGCTAGGGCCAGACTACTTCGCGACAACGTCGTAATTCACGATGGTGAATTAAAAACGCTCAAGCGTTTCAAGGACGATGTGAAGGAAGTGAAGACTGGTTTTGAGTGCGGCATCGCCTTCGAAAATTACGACGACATCAAAGAAAAAGACATCGTCGAATGCTACGAAGTTGTTGAGCAAAAAAGATCGCTTTAGAATTAATTCAAGATCGATTTTTAGGCTGCGACACCATCCTCTATCCAATTTTTCGCCAGAGTTTTGTAAAAAACTCCAATCCTCTTGGCGCCGAGACTTTTTAATATTCTTCCCATGCAGACTTGGATTGAGATCAATAAAAAGGCGCTTTTAAACAATATTTCGCAGATCAAAAAACAGCTGAAGCCAAAGGCAAAATTCATGGCGGTGTTGAAGTCTAATGCTTACGGGCATGGGCTTTTAGAGGTTGCGTCGTCTATTCAAAATGAAGTTGATTATTTAGCAGTTTTCTCTCTTAAAGATGCGATTTTTTTACGTAAGCAAGGAGTCAAAAAGCCTTTATTGATGATGTCTCGCATTTCTTCTGAGCAAATTAATTTAGCGATCAAACACGATATCGAAGTCACGATTTCAACCTTCGATATTTTACAAAAAGCTAAGAAAAACTTAAAAGCCCATATCTGCGTAGACACAGGCATGGGGCGCGATGGCTTCGCTTCTTCTGATCTTAAAAAACTTTCCGCTCTACTTAAAAAAACTCCGCTAAAACTTTGTGGAGTCTACGCCCATTTTGCCGCTGCCGACAAAACTAAATTTGATGATTACAGCCAAAAACAAATTCAAGAATTACTGCGCTGGCAAGAAGAGTTAAATTGTCCTTTGGTTCATCATTCTGCAAGTGCCAGAACAATTTATGGCAAAAATTATCCTGATTTTAACATGGTTAGAATCGGTATTTCGCTTTACGGCTTGTGGCCTTCATCGCAAAGAGAAAAATCAGTTAAGCTCGAACCAGTTTTAAGTTGGAGAGTAAAAATCGCCGAGCTGAAGTCTTTGCCAAAGGGCAGTGCGATTTCTTACGAATGTACCCACATTCTAGAACGTGATTCAAAAATTGCTGTGCTGCCGATTGGTTATTACGATGGTATTGCGCGCATTAGTTCGGGAAAAAGTCAGATGATTTTACGTGGCAAAAAAGTTCCGCAAATTGGTCGAGTTACCATGAATTTAATTGTGATTGATGTAACCGATGTGAAGGAAGCAAAAATAGGCGACGTGGTGACAATTATTGGTAAAGACGGTAAATCTGAAATTACTGCGGATGATTGGGCGGCGTGGTCGCAGACAATAAATTATGAAGTGGTAGCGAGATTGAATTCGGCGATTACTCGTGTGCAATCTTAACTATTTTTGCGGTCGCAAAAATTAGAATTGGGGCAAGGAAAAAACAAAGTCCGACAAGTAATTTTAAGCTAGCAACAACATCACCAAGGGCGATTAGTAGAATTGGAATAATCAGCGGAAGAGCAAGGGCGGCAATCATCGGCGCTGTATTACCCAAGATCGAAAGAGTGCCGCAGAAGCAGCAAATAAAGTTAACGAGCAAGCTCACTAAAATAATTAGAAGAAAAAGATCGGGTCGAATAAAGCTAGAAACAACAT
>CAMBES010000003.1 GCA_945865855.1 Rhizobium sp. Q54
GTTTCAGCTTTTTAAGTTAGGGTTGAGATAGTTTGTTTATTTAATCTGCAGCAACACGGACGTGTCATTACTTCAATGATCGCAGCACGGCGTAAAGAAATGCGCGAACTAACGAGAGAAATTACTTACGGATATCGAGTTTTTTGATAAGAACTTCGTAGCGCTTAACGTCAGAAGCCTTGAGGTAATCAAGCAATCTTCTTCTTTTTCCTACCAAGATAAGCAGACCACGACGTGAAGAAAAATCTTTTTTGTGAGTCTTGAGATGCTCGGTTAAATTGTTTAATTGTTTGGTGATGATGGCGCTTTGCACCTCAACTGAACCGCTGTCATTCTTAACTGTAGCGAATTCAGCGATAACTTCTTTTTTTGATTTGTTCAAAAGAGACATTTTTTATTTCTTGAAATTTTTAAGGAGATCTAAACCACTAGAGACATACCTGCCATGAACTGCAGCGAGCCATCTGAAAAACGGGACGGGTAATTAGTGGCCAATTTTAAAGCGTCAAGCTGAATTGTTTTTTCATAAAGAAAATCTCCAACCTGAAGACGAGTTAATTTAGAAACATATCCGCAAACGCCAACTCGCTTGCAGAGATCGCGAGCCAAAGAGCGAACATAGGTTCCCTTACCACATTCCATTTCAAGTTCTGCATAGTCGTGATTATTCACGATTAATTTGAGTGAAAAAATTTCTACTTCGCGCGGCAAAATTTCAAATGCGATTTCTCGTCTGGCTAATTTATAGGCGCGCTTTCCATTAATTTTAACCGCCGAAAAACGCGAAGGAGATTGTAAAATTTTTCCGATAAAAATTGGTAAGGCAGAAATTATTTCTTCAGTACTTGGCCTTGCTAAACTATATTCCACGCACTTCCCCTTAATATCATCTGTGTCGCGAAATTCGCCAAAAGAGATGCGGAAAAAATATTTTTTCCGCATCGCCATTAATTTACCCGAGGTTTTTGTTGCTTTGTTTAAAGCAACTGGAAGTACGCCACAAGCAAATGGATCAAGAGATCCGGCATGTCCAACTTTTTTTGCTTTGGTAATTTTTTTAACAATCGTAACAACTTGTGCCGAAGAAATTCCAGCAGGTTTGTTAATATTGAGCCAAAGATTTTGATCGCTCAACACTAGATCTTGGTTTCTTCGATCAACTTCCTTACCGCTTCAACTGAGCGGTTAAACATTGTGAGCTCGCTAGTGTTAAGTTTTATTTCAACAATTTTCTCAACACCATCTTTACCGATAATTGCCGGAACTCCGATGTAGAGGCCTTTTACACCATACTCACCGTTAAGATTTGCTGCCACTGGAAGAATTCTTTTGCGATCAAATAAATAACTCTCAGCCATTGTGATTGCTGATGTTGCTGGCGCATAAAAAGCTGAACCCGTTCCAAGTAATTTTACAATTTCTGCACCGCCATCTCGAGTACGTTGCACGATTTCTTCGATTTTAGTTTTTGTAGTCCAACCCATTTCGATCAGGTCAGGAATTGGAACACCACCAACTGAAGAGTAACGAATTAATGGAACCATTGTGTCGCCATGTCCGCCCAAAACACAGGCATTTACATTATCAACTGACACGCCGAATTCACGTGCCAAAAAAAGTGACATGCGTGATGAATCTAGCACTCCAGCCATTCCAACAACTTTATTTGTTGGCAGGCCAGAAACTTTTTGCATCACGTAAACCATTGCATCGAGAGGGTTGGTAATGACGATCACAAAAGCATTTGGCGCATATTCTTTAATTCCTTCCGCAACTGTTTTGATGATCGAAGTATTGGTTGCCATCAAATCGTCGCGACTCATGCCGGGCTTGCGCGCAATGCCAGCAGTAACAATCACAACATCCGCACCAGCGATATCAGCGTAATTGCTTGTGCCAGTAAAACTCGCGTCGAAATTTTCAACTACTGAAGATTGCTCCAAATCAAGCGCCTTACCTTTCGCCACGCCTTCATTCACATCAAGAATTACCACATCACCCAAATTTTTTAAACCAGCAAGATGTGCTAAAGTGCCACCAATATTGCCCGCACCAACTAGGGCGACTTTGTTTCTCTTAGTCATGATTATGAAATTAAAGTTAGAATTTTTCTGGAAATTTCTTCGACGGTTTGCGTCCCGTCAATTACTCTGATGCGCGGATTATTTTTTGCCAAATGTAAAAATCCGTCACGTGTTTTTTGATGAAAATCTTGACCGAGTTTCTCGTAACGATTATTTTCTACCCTACCCTCAATCCTTGCAAATGCCACTTCGACAGGAACATCGATTAAGAAAGTAATGTCTGGCACAAAATCACCAAGAGTCATTTTTCTTACTTCATCAATCAGATTAATATCAAGTCCAAAAGCATTACCTTGGTAAGCGTAAGTTGAGTCAAAAAAGCGATCCGAAATCACAATTTTATTCTGTTTTAATGTCGGCTTGATCAACTTCTCAACATGTTCAAGACGTGAGGCAAAATTTAAAAGTAATTCAGTTTTTGCTTCAAGCTTAGAAATTTTTTCATCAATTAAAATTTCACGAATCTTCTCACCAGCTAACGTTCCGCCTGGCTCGCGCGTTAGAACTGATCCTAAAAAAAATTCATGTAATTTTCTTGCCTGCGTTGATTTTCCGCATCCCTCGATGCCTTCAAAAGTGATAAATTTCATACTGACATCAACACTCGGGCCTTGTTCAAACATTCTTGATATTCCGATTTTGGGTCAGAATCAAAGACAACTCCCGCACCAGCTTGCAAATGAATATGACCATCTTTGATCAGAGCTGATCTGAGAGTGATGCAGGTTTCCATATCGCCATTACTAGCAAAATATCCAACGCATCCGGAGTAAAAACTACGCCGAACTTTTTCCATTTCTTCAATAATTTCCATCGCACGAATTTTCGGCGCACCAGAAACTGTGCCCGCTGGAAATCCAGCAATTAAAGCATCTAACGCATCAAATTCATCACGTAAAATTCCCTCAACATTAGAAGAGATGTGCATCACGTGCGAATAATTCTCTACGATCATTTTTTCAGTAACCACTACGGATCCTGGAGTGGAGACGCTTCCAACATCGTGCCTGCCAAGATCAATTAGCATCAAATGCTCAGCAACTTCTTTTTCATCATTCAAAAGTTCGACAGCAATTTTTTTATCTTCCGCTTCATTTTTTCCACGTTTGCGAGTTCCGGCGAGTGGACGGATGGTAATTTTTTTCTTTTTTAAAGAGACCATGATCTCAGGACTAGAGCCAGTCAAAACAAAGTCATCAAACTTCAAATAAAATAAAAATGGCGAAGGATTGATTAAGCGAAGTGAGCGGTAAAAAGAAAATTCATCAAAATTTTTATCGCATTTTGCAGTGAATCTTTGTGAAGGCAAAACCTGAAAAATATCACCGTCAGTGATGTATTTTTTAGCACGATTAACCATCTGACAATATTCTTCTTCTGAGCAATTCGAGGAAAAGTTGAGATTGTTTTTAAATAGAGCTGGAGCCGAGTCGTAAGGCTTAACTAAAATATTTTCGATTTCCTCAATTCTAGAAATTACTTCTGAATATTTTTGCTCAGAAAAAATCGGCGCGCAGATCAAGGCGCAATCAAAAAGACCATCAAAAACGACAATGATTTGCGGACGAATAAAGATGCTGTCGGGGATTTTTATTTCATCAGGAAGATTGCGATCGGAAATTTTTTCCATCAGGCGGATCATGTCGTAGCCCATGTAACCAAAGATACCCGAGCACATCATCGGCAAAGAAGAAAGACCGTGGGTCATGTCATCCCAATTGATTTGTGACTCTTGAATTAAGTGACGCAAATTAGCTAAAGCTGACCCAGTTTCTTCACGATCATCACGAAATGATTTCTCGCCAACACATCGCCAAATCAGATCCGGCATGCATCCAAGCACTGAAAAACGACCCTTGTGACTTCCTTTTTCAACCGACTCAAACAAAAAATGATGCCGCGGAAAATTCTTAGAAATCTTCATCATGGCCAGAACTGGCGTGATTATATCGGCAGTAATTTTTTTGAACAAAACTGCTCGCCCAGACTTTTTTAGAAGAGAATTGAATTCGACTTCGTTCAAATTATAGCTCACTATTTCTCCTCTTGCTTAGCAAAAATCTTGTCGTTGGTTTTTACTGGATAGCGTGCGAGTAGGTAAGTGTTGTAGTCACTCATCACTTCTTTTCTGAATTCTTCTGCAGATTGCTTTTTGGCCTGCTCGAGTTGAGTCGAATTCACCGCATATTTTTTAATCTCGCGCAAAACTCCAATCACAAATTCATTTTCTCCTTTAGCTTCTATTGGCGTGGCCTGATCAACATTAATTGCGAATAAATCTTTCATAAATTGATCCTGGTAAGGCACTTGTTGACCTTGGAAATTCAAGTAAAGAATACGCTGAAATTCGCGAGCCTTGTCAAATTTAACGCGATATCTTGCGGCAATCTTTGCTGCTTCATTTGGATTTTGTTTTATCTCTTCTCCAATCTTGCGAGCCAACTCACCCAGAGACTCTCTAAGCTTAACCACGATTAAATCCGCAACAACTTTACTCTTAATTTCTACCAGTTCGAGCTGTTTAGAAGGCAGAATCTCTTCTACTTCTACCGCATAAAATCCTTCTGAGTTTTTAGCATAGAAAACTTTTGAGGTTTGCTTTGCTTTTAATGCAAAAGCATTTTTAGCAAAATTTTCGAAAGCCTTGATTTCAGCAACCTCTTCGCTTTTTTCATTTTTACTATTTTCATCAATCATAACCGGTGTCGTACTAACCTTTAGACCAAATTTCTTTGCTACTTCTGCAAGTGAATTACTCGTCAAAAGCAAGTCGTCAATTGCTGAGATTTTTTCCTGCAGAACTTTTTCTGTTCTGCCTTCTGCCATATTTTGCTTAATGCCATTTTTAACTTCTGAAAAAGGAATTAATTGTGGCTGTGAGATCTCGTTAAGTAAAAAAACATGAAAGCCGAGAGGGCTTGTAATTACTGGACTATTTTCATTTACAGCTAGTTTGAAAATTGACTCAGAAATTTGTGGGATGAGATCTTTTTGCGAAACTTTAGAAAGTGTAATCGCTTTCAAATCCTTCTTTGCCAACTCCTTTGCTAATTTTTCGAATTCATTTTTAGCTTTTGATATATCAGTCTTGGCAAACTCTTCAAATTTTTGTAAGAAATTTTTTGCCTCAATTTCTTTGTCAAAAACTACGTGATAAAAACTACGCGTTTCTGGCTTGTTATATTGCTCTTTATTCTTCTCATATTCAGCGAAAATTTCTTGATCAGAAATCTGTAAATCCTTTCCAAAATCTTTTTTAGAAAAGCTCAAATAAGCAACTTTACGAAGCTCGGGCAAGACATATTGGTTCTGATTTTCTGTAAAGAATTTTTGTAATTCCTCCTCACTTGGTTTGGCAATATTTCCAGCATTTTTAGATGAGACTGTAATTACATCAGCAACGCGTCTTTCTTGTTTAAAGTTCTCAACTTCAGCAATCACTAAATCACTCATCGGAGCACTAATGGCAATTGATTGCAGGATCATTGTTGCAGCAACTCCATTAGCAATTTCAGTTACATATCTCTCTTCATTCAGACCATTTTTTTTGAGAAATGCTTCGAATTTTTTACGATCAAATTTACCATTCTCATTCTTGAAACCTGGATCTCTAGCAATCGATTCAAGAATAATTTTTTTGCTTGCCGACACATCGAAGTCACCCGCCAACTTTTTTATCATCACTTGATTAACTAGGCGCCCGAGTACGTCTGACTTGAAACGTTCAGATTCAAGATATTTCAAAGCCTCTTCACTTTTGTTGCTTGAGGCGAGAATAACTTCACGATCAGCGCGCAAAGCAGAATTGAATTGGCCATAACCAACTGTGTCGCCGCCAATTTTTGCTACCCAAGTATTCGGGCTACCAAGAATAAAACTACTGACGCCAAACAGTACAAAGCTTAGAGCTACAAAGGCTAAGATGATTTTAAAAAAAATACTTTTAGCGAGTTTGCGGAAGAAAAACATGGAAATTTGATTTAAATTTTGACCTAGAAATACCGACACCTTAAATAGTCATTCTTAAATCATAAATCATAAATTTCAGAATGATCATAGTTCAAAAATTTGGGGGCACTTCAGTCGGCGATATTTCTCGCATTAAGAATGTTGCAAAAAAAGTTAAGGCTGAGCTCGACAAAAAAAATAAGGTAATTGTCGTTGTCTCGGCAATGTCTGGCGTGACCAATCAACTTGTTGATTACTGCAGTCAAGTTTCGTCTCTAATCGAAAATACTTCACTTAGTGAGTATGATTCCGTGATTGCCACCGGCGAGCAAATTACCTGCGGATTGCTCGCGCTCGAACTACAATCAATCGGCTACAAAGCTAGATCACTCTTGGGATGGCAAATTTCAATTAAAACAGATTCCATCCACAGCAAGGCGCGCATCGATTCAATCGATGGTGACTATTTGCTTGGCCTGCTCAATGAATTTGATGTAATTGTAATCGCCGGATTTCAAGGAATTAACGAGGAATCAAATCGCGTTACCACGCTTGGTCGCGGCGGTTCCGACACTTCTGCTGTTGCGATTGCCGCCGCAGTAAAAGCTGATCTGTGCGACATCTACACTGATGTTAACGGAGTTTACACGACAGATCCCCGCATCACCGATAAGGCGCGCCGATTAAAAAAAGTTACCTACGAAGAAATGTTAGAGATGGCCTATAGCGGATCAAAAGTTTTACAAACCCGCTCGGTCGCAATGGCAATGGCTCACAATGTACGCGTGCGCGTGCTCTCAACTTTTGAGGAAGTGAACGAAAATTCAGGAACAGTTTTAGTCAATAACAACGAGGAAATCATGGAACGCAGACTTATTACCGGCATCAGCTACAGCAAAAACGACGTACGCATTACCTTGGTTAACATGCCCGACCATCCAGGTCTTTCCGCCACAATTTTTGGAGCACTAGCGCAGAAGGAAGTCAATGTAGACATGATCGTGCAGAATATAAGCTCGAGTGGAAAATTTATCGATATCACCTTTACCGCAGGAGTAGATGAGCTTGAGCGCGCTAAGATGGCGATCGAATCAATCAAAGATGAAGTGAAATATTCTGAGATAAAAATTGACGGCAACATCGCCAAAATTTCAGTTATTGGCGTTGGCATGATCAGCCATTCTGGCGTTGCTCACACAATGTTCAAAACTTTGGCAGAAAAAGGTATTAATCTACTTTTGATCTCAACTTCAGAAATAAAAATTTCAGTGTTGATTGAAAAAGAATATGGCGAGCTAGCGGTTAGAATTCTTCACGATGCTTACGGGTTGGGAAAGAAGTAAGTAAAATAGAATTGTTATCCTCCACTAAATCCGTAATCGAGAACAACGAAGCTTGAAGCGAAGATTAATCCTCTTTGATTATCTCCTTCGCAGGAATAACGAGTGAATAATTTAACGCGGCGCAGCTCTCAAGAGCTTGATTTAATTGGATTTGTGAACGAAATTACTTTGTCTCCACGAGCAAAAAGTTCATTTTAATTCGCGACTAAAATGCTTGAGAACCATCAAATTTTTTAGCAAATTTCTCCGTTCACCGCCGCATAACTTCTCTCAATTCGATTAAGAATAGATTTAATCAAGCGCTTGGAAGGTCTGATTTGCCTGCGAGCAAGACGATTCATCAATAAATGTTCCATCGCCTCAATTCCAGGATTTTCAATCGCAACAATCGCAATATTTTTGAGGCGCGAATTGAGATCTTTAAGATGAAAACTCTGTAATTGTCTCGTACTCAATAGCAAAAATGCCCCAGCCTCATGAGCTGAATTTACTAGGCGCAGGAATGTTTCTTCGTCAGTAATTTTGTAAAAATCTTCGATAATGTAAAATTTATCAGCACAAAAAAATTCAACTGGATTTGCGGAAAAAATTTCTTCCTTATTAATAAATTTAGCAGCGAATTTTTGAACAAAAATGTGTAGTAGATGAGTTTTCCCTGAAGCCTCAGCTCCCTTTAAAATCAAAGATGGCAGCTGAGCAGAAGAGAATTTTTCTTGTGCAAAAAACTTCTGCAAAAAATTCCGCGCCACAAGATTCTCTGCAAGCGCAAGAAAATCTTCTTCGCGGTAAAAATTCGTTTCATCTTGGAATGGAAAAGATAGCTGACTCAAATTACTCGATTACTTTTGGCACCGCATAATATCCGTATTTCGCATTTTTGGCATTTTTCAAGACATCCTCAGCGAGGTTTCCATCAGAGATTTCGTCTTGATTTAAACGCAGCGACATTTCATGAACATTAGTCAATGGCTCAATATTTGTTACATTAACTTCATTCAATTTTTCAACCCAGGCAATGATGCTACTAACTTCTTTCGCTAGCGTTTCGCGATTTTCTTCAGGAACCTCAATTCTTGCTAAACGAGAGATTTTCTTAAAATCTTTCTCACTGATATCAGACATTTTTTAAAAAGTTTAAATGAAAAACGGCCGCCTAATGGCACTCGATGTTGGCACAAAAAGAATCGGCATCGCAACTTGTGATGCAACTAGATTAATCGCCACTCCGCGAGCAATTCTTAATCGCCACAGCAACATTTCTGATCTAGCTAAAATTAAAGAATTTGCTGAAGAAAATGAAGTTGTTGGGATCGTAATTGGGTTCCCCATTGATTACGCAGACACTTGCAAGATCATCAAAAAATTTGCCGAAAATCTCGAAAAGATTTTGGAAGAAAAAATTCCAATTACTCTTTTTGATGAAAGCTTAAGTAGTTTCGCAGCCAAAGAAATTCACGCTTCGCCTCTTTCGCGCAAAAAAAATAAATTCGTCGACGACATCGCTGCGGCAATAATTTTAGAGCACTTTCTGCAGGGCGAGAATTAAATCTTTGATCATTGAAACACTGTGAAGTGGCGTTACCGTAATGCGCAGGCGCTCATCACCCCTAGCGACTGTTGGATAATTAATGTGCTGAACATAAATGTTGAACTCTGCAAGCAACCTCTTTGAAATCTCTTTAGCCTTAGCCGCATCGCCAATTACTATCGAGACTATATGCGAGTTATTTTCAATTATTTCGATGCCTGCTTGAGCCAAATCCGCCTTCAACAATGCGACATTTTTGTGCAGAGCTTTGCGCGCTGAATCGTCAATTTGCGCCTGACGAATATTGGAAATAGTTGCTGCGGCAATGACTGGTGGAAGCGCCGTTGTAAAAATAAATCCAGAAGCAAGACAGCGAATCGCATCGATGATCTCGGCTTTTCCTACAACATAGCCACCGATTGTTCCAAAAGCTTTTGCACAAGTTCCTTGGATGATATCAATCTGTTCAGACAGACCTAACTCTTGACACAAACCAGCGCCAGTTCTTCCGTAAAGGCCAACGGCATGCACTTCATCAATATAAGTTAGAGCTGAATATTTTTTAGCAAGATTGATAATTTTAGCAATTTCACCAAAGTCGCCATCCATTGAGTAGACTGCTTCGAAGACAATTATTTTTGCTTGTTTCTTCGGATATTTTTTTAGTAATTCTTCGAGATGAATTACATCATTGTGACGAAAAATTTCTTTATTAGCGCGGCTATTTCTAATACCGGCAACAATCGAGGCATGATTTTTTTTGTCAGAGAAAATTACTAAATCTGGCAGAATTTTTGCTAAAGCTTGAATCGTAGCATCATTGGCAACGTAACCAGAAACAAAACTTAGCGCAGATTCTTTGCTGTGTAATTTTGCGATTTCATTTTCAAGCTCGATCAAAATGTTGCTAGTTCCAGAAATATTTCTTGTACCTCCTGCGCCAAGCCCATAGAGCTTCAAGGCTTCTTCAGCCCTCTTTAAAGCTTCCTTATTTTGCCCAGAGCCTAAGTAATCATTCGAACACCAAATGGTAATTTTTTTACCATTTTGATTATTAATCGCGCAGGGAAATTCACCGCAAATCCGTGAAATATTTGAAAATTCGCGGTAACGATTTTCCTCTTTGAGGTTTTCAATTGCTTGTTTGAAATGCTTTAACATTAAAGGCTCTGGTAAAATTTCACCGCATTTGGTTCAGCAAAAATTTTTTCAAAATTAATCGATTTAATAAACACACCTTCGAGGCAGCGGGCACGTGACAATGCTACGTAAACTTGACCGGGACTGAAAGCATCGGACAAATCACAAGAAATTTTATCTAGGGTCAAGCCCTGTGATTTGTGAATTGTTATTGCCCAAGCAAGAATCAATGGCACCTGACTTACTCCCGCCTCTGTTACAACAATTTTTTTATCATTGTCGAATTTTTCAATTAACCATTCTTCAGGCGCAATTGTGATAATTTTTTTATTCTCAAACTCGACTACGGGATGTGATTTGCGCGATGAAAAATCACGTACAACTCCAAGCGATCCGTTAATTATCCCTTCTTTTTGGTAAGTATTTTTAATCATCATCACCTGCGCCCCAACCTTTAATTTCAACATTTCGGCCGCTAAACAATTTTTTTTCAAAAATTCAATTCGCGATGGCTCGCCAAAATACTCTGCAATATGAACTATTTCCTCGCGCGGAATTTTCTTCAGCTCCAAAGCATTTATTTCCTCAACTTTGAGATTGTGAGTAGTCAAAATCGTCGGACGAATCACGCCATCGTCGCTCACAGAGATTCTTGATTCCAAGACTTCACGATCACTTTTATCAAGAGTTCCGATGCGTAAATTATTCAGAATTTTTACAAAATTTTTGTCGCCTTGGCGAAAACTTCCATCAAGCACTGCGGCCTGTAAATCAAGGTTGCGCCAGGTTTGAGAGTTAAAGCAAAAATTGAAATAATTACTACCTCGATTCACCGGCGGAAGCTGTAGAAAATCACCAAATAGCAACATCTGAATACCACCCATTGGCTTGTCGTTTTCGCGCACCGCTTGAAAAACCTGATTAAGAATTTCAAAAACTTCTCGCGAAATCATCGAAACTTCATCAATAGCCAGAGTCTTGGCCTGCTTGATCTTGCGCCGCACTCGTGAAAATTTTGCTGTAAAAATATTGTCGATTATTTGTTCGATCGGGAGGTTAGCAAGTCCAATCCCTGCCCAAGAATGGATTGTCGTACCGCCAATATTGACCGCAGCAATGCCAGTGCTGGCGGTTACTTCAAGACCGCGACTGGCATAATTTCTTTTAAGAAAACTTAAGAGGTAAGATTTGCCACTACCCGCGCCGCCTGTGATAAAAAGGTTTTTGCCCTTTTCAAAAGCATCGACTACCGCAGATTGCGCGGGTGACAAATCAGTGACTTCCATCTATTTTGCAGCTCTAACTGCAGCGACTTTATCTTTTAGAGCTTGGGCTTCCATGGCCCCTGGGAACAACTCTTCGCCGATGACGAAACCTGGAGTTCCGTTGATTCCAATTAAATTACCAAGAGTAAGATTTTCTTGAATCACGGCATCAATCTTTTCTTTTTTGCTCTTCAAAGATTCTTCAACTTTAGCGGAATTAAGACCAACTGATTTAACGATTTTCAAAGCTCCGGCTTTTCCGTGTTCGTTAGATTTCATCAAAGCATCATGAAATTTTTTGTAAGATTCTGGGAAGTTAAGGTTAACTGCGACAGAAACTTGCGCCATCTCCATTGAAGGTTGGCCAAGGATTGGGAACTCTTTGTAAACAACTTTAATTTTTTTATCTCCTTGCAGGAATTGCTCAAGAGATGCGTGGGCTTTCTTGCAATAGCCGCAGTTGTAATCAAAGAATTCAACTACAGTTACGTCAGCATCTGCAGGTGCGTAAGAGGCAGAATTTTTGTTATTAAAAATTTCTTCTTTCTTGGCGCCAATATTTTGTTGAGCATTTTTCATGCGATCTTCACCCATCTTTTTTTGCATGTTAGCAACTGATTGGAGAACAATATGAGGGTTGGCTTCGATCCATTTTGCGACCACTTTTTCAACATCTTCAACATTTTTAACTTTATCATCCTTATCTAGGCCACTTGGCTTTACACCCGCTCCCATTATATCGCCCTCATTGATCGGAGCTTCTTTCTTGACTTCTTCGCCAGTTGGTTTTTCAGATTTCTTACTACCGAAAAAAGTATAAATTCCACCGACTAAAAGTAGCACAACAACAACAACTGCGATTGGCTTAACCAAAGAAGGTTTGTCGCCAAGATTTTTATTTATGAATGACATGGGATTATGTTAGAATTAATTTACGAAAGAAGAGAGTGCGCAATAAAGAGAAAAGTAACTACAAATGCAACCGAGTTTTTTAATCGAGAATAATTACCAAAATTTATTTGTTGCCGGCATTGACGAAGCTGGTCGTGGACCACTTGCTGGGCCTGTTGTGGCTGCTTGCGTAATCCTTGATCGAGGGGATTTTTACGATGGGAATAACTGCGAAATCAATGATTCAAAAAAACTCTCAAAATTACGACGTAAAAAAATTTTTTTTGAACTAAAAAATAAAGCAAAGTTTGGTGTTGGAATTGTTGACGAAAAAATAATTGATGAGATCAATATTCTTGAAGCGACTAAGTTGGCAATGCTTCGAGCCTATTTGGATTTGCAGAAAAAATATAAAATTTCTCCGCAAATAATTTTGGTCGACGGCAATTTTATTCCCTTCAAAAAACAAGATAAAATCAGTGAAATTTTAGCTATTGTGAAAGGCGATCAAAAGAGTTTTTCAATCGCTGCAGCATCAATTATTGCTAAAGAAACTCGCGATCAAATCATGTGCGACCTAGATCAAAAATATCCGCAATACGGTTTCGCCAAACATGCTGGATATCCGACTCAATTTCATCGCGAAAAAATTCGTGAACATGGAATTTGCGAGTTTCATCGCAAGTCATTCGAGCCAATAAAATCAATACTTCATGCTAATAGTTAACGAAAATAATCCTAATGCTGCGACGCTAGCTTTTGAGTTTTTGCGCGATGGAAAAATAATTTCTTTTTCTACCGACACAGTTTACGCACTCGCCGCTGATGCTAGCAATTTCCAGGCCGTAGAGACTCTTTACCAAATCAAAAATCGTGATCCAAAAAAGCCAATTGCGATTTTCGTTAAAGATCTTGACGCGGCAAAAAAGATTTTTTTCTTCGAAAAAAAAGCAGAAGAAATCGCTAAAAAATTTTTACCTGGTGCACTAACTCTAGTTTTACAAACACGCGATGAAGCCTTTTCATATATAGCTTCTAACCTCAATAAAAATTCCGATAATTTTTTAGGATTTCGCGTTGTGGATAATTTTTTTGTCAAAGAATTATTTAAAAAATTTGACGGAATTTTAGCAGTGACTAGTGCAAATATTAGTGGCGCAACAGCAGCAACAAATCCCGATGAAATTAAAAATATTCTCCCCAATATCGATTTATTGATTAAAGGAGAGATATCTCATCAACCCTCATCAACCGTAGCTAAAATCATCGACAACAAAATCACAATTCTTCGTCAAGGACCGGTAATTTTATGAATAAAATTTTAGATATTTTACGCACCCCGCTAATAAAATTTATTGGCATTGGCGTTATTCTTTATTTCGCGCTTTTTTCTAACAAAGAAAAGCCTGAGTCTCTCGGCAATCGCCTATCGAAAGAGGAAGTCAGTAAAACTTTCAATGAAGCAAAAAATAAAAGTCGCTTCATTATTTCCAGTGTAAACACGGCTAAAGAAGGCAGGGAGTTTAGGCCTAATCAACCTAATCCTATAGCAAAAATTACAATTGAAGACCTAGAAATTGGTAAAGATGAAAATGTAATTTATTGCGGAAGTGAAGTTGAAATTTCATACGGAATCTACGACGCAAATAACAAAACATTAAAAACAGTAAGCTCAGAAAACTTAACTATTGGTAGCAACCTCAACAGAGTTGTTGAGCAAAACATCATCGGAATGAAGAGTGGTGGAATCAGGAATATCAACATCCCGAATGACTATAAGAGCAATGATCAAAAAATAAGTGATATGCTAAATTTTTATCATTCCGATTTGAGATACCAGATTTCTGTAACATCAGTAGATACAAACACCAGCACTCAAACCTCCTGCCAATGAAAAAAAAATCCGCACCAGAAAAATTAGCGAAAAAGTCGCATGATGGCTTCTCTAAATTTCTTTACGATTACTTGCCGTTAATTGTTTTTTTTGCCTGTTACAAGTTTACTAAAACCCCCGATCCACTAATCACCGCAACGATCTACATGGTCATCACTACTTTTTTTGCACTGACTATTTCTTACCTCCTAACCAAAAAAATTTCCACAGTAGCATTGGTTTCTGGCACTGTTCTTGCCATCTTCGGCGGGTTAACAGTGCTGCTAAAAAACGACATCTTCATCAAAATAAAACCGACGATCATCAATCTGCTTTTCGCAGCAATTTTATTTTACGGCTACTTCGCCAAGAAACCTTTGCTCTCCTATCTTCTTGGCGAACAAATCAAAATGCGTAACGAAGCCTGGCTAACTCTTTCAATACGCTGGGCTTGTTTTTTTGTCTTTTTAGCACTGCTTAATGAAGCCATCTGGCGCAACTGCTCGACTGATTTCTGGGTGCAATTCAAAGTATTCGGGATGATGCCAATTTCACTGCTCTTCACGATTTCTCAAATTCCTTTTATGATGAGAGAAATTAAGAGCTAAGATATTTCACTTATTTTTAATTTTGATAATCTGTCGTAAAGAATCTTTGCTCTAAGCTCGCGTGATCCAGTCAAGATAAACAACAAAGCAGAAAATTAATTTCTTGTGAAGGCGAATAGATCAAGGTTTTGAGATTTAGAACCTGGGTTAGAAGTAGGAGTAAATTTCGAGAGAAGTCCTAAAAAACCACAAAGACTTGAAGCGCAAAAATTTGCGCGATCACATCGATAATCTTGAATTAATTTTAATTAAAAAAGACTCAAAAATCGAAATCAAAATCTCTTGCAACACCAGAAAGTAACTTGAGAAAAAACTCGTTAGATTGATCGTTTCGAAATAAATTTTTTACGAAGAACAAAGCAAAAAACTAAAATGACTTACACAATCCAAGGCAAAAATAACATTTACGAACTGGTGGTTGGCTGCGAAATTCACGCACAAGTTGCTTCACATTCAAAATTATTTTCCCGAGCTGCAACCGAGTTTGGTGCAGCACAAAACTCTCATGTTTCATTGGTTGATGCGGCCATGCCCGGTATGCTTCCGACGATTAATGAAGAATGCGTAAAACAGGCGGTAAAAACTGGCTTGGGCATTAATGCGCAAATTAACCTTAGATCGATTTTTGATCGTAAAAATTATTTCTATCCCGACTTGCCGCAGGGCTATCAGATCTCTCAATTTTTAGATCCAATTGTTGGCGAAGGAGAAGTTGAAATTGGACTTGAAGATGGCAGCAGAAAAACAATTCGCGTTGAAAGAATTCACCTCGAACAAGATGCTGGAAAATCAATTCACGATCAGCACCCAACCCTTTCTCTCATTGATCTAAACCGCTCGGGTGTTGCGTTGATGGAAATAGTTTCCAAGCCTGATATGAATTCACCTTTCGAGGCATCAGAATATGTAAAAACAGTTCGTGCGATTGTGCGCACTCTCGGCACTTCTGATGGCGATATGGAAAAAGGAAATTTGCGCTGCGACGCCAATGTTTCTGTGCGTAAAATTGGCGAAACAAAATTAGGAACTCGTTGCGAAATAAAAAATCTTAACTCAATGCGTAACATCTCTCGCGCCATTGAATTCGAGGCTGCACGCCAAGTAGAAATTTTAGAAAATGGCGGAAAAATCGATCAAGAAACTCGTCTTTTTGATGCAATAACAGGAGAAACCAGAACGATGCGCAGCAAAGAAGATGCAATGGATTACCGCTATTTTCCTGATCCTGATCTGCCTCCATTAGTAATTAGCCAAGAGTATGTCGATGAAATCAAAAGATCTTTACCTGAACTTCCACAAGCGCGCAAAGCTCGTTACATTAGCAACCTTGGGCTCACAGAATACGATGCTGGAGTACTCACCGCCAACGAAGAAATTTCTGCTTATTTTGAAAAATTAATTCAAAAGCATGAGCCAAAAATATGCGTCACCTGGTTTACAGTAGAGCTGTTCGGACGCATGAATAAACTCGGAATCAATTTCGAAAATCTGAAAGTTTCAGCAGAAAATTTAGGCGGACTTTTTGATCTAATGAAGAGCGGAGAAATTTCCGGAAAAATCGCCAAAGATGTTTTAGACATCATGGTCGAAACTGGAGAAGGCGCAGCGAAGATCGTTCAATCCAAAGGCCTGAGGCAAGTTTCTGATTCCGGCGCAATTGAAAAAATTGTTACTGAAGTGATTGCTGCAAATGCCGATCAATTCGCAAAATACGCTGCCGGCGATGAAAAACTTCACGGATTCTTTGTTGGTCAGAGTTTGAAAGCGAGCAAGGGGCAGGCAAATCCTGGAATGGTTAATGAAATTCTGAGAAAGTTTAAAGATTCGAAGAAGGTTTAAAAGATTCAGGGATAGCCCATTCTACTCCGCATCATTTCTTCACCCTCGCCAGCAATATTAAAAACTTTATTTAAGCCCGCGCTCCTTGCGAGCCTTTAACAGCGATTCCCGGTAAACAAAATTTTCGATCAATGGTAGTGGAAAATTTTCAAAAGATTTCGCGCCACGCAAAACGCAAATTTTAACAACCCTATTATCTTGCTGCTGCGTGCCATCTTTAGTTAAAATATCCGGAAAATCTTCACCAACCGAACGCATTTCAATCATATTTTCTGCCACACCATTCTTGGTTAAATAATTTTTTACCATTTCGGCGCGCTTGTGCGATATCTGCTGGTTGTAGATTTCATTGCCCACTCGATCAGCATTTCCAACAAGTAAAATTCGATAATCACCGTAAAGACCCGAGAGATATTTGAGCAATATGAGTAGGTCTTTATTGGCTTTGTTGTTGAATTTAGAATTATTGAAATCAAAGAAAATTTCGAACTGCTCAAATTTTGGCTCAATAATTTCAACCTTAAGCTGCCTATCCTTTACGCGTTCATCTGAATATTGCTCAACCTCATCAAGCAGCTTACTAAAACGGACGCGACATTGCGCCAACTCATCAGAGCGGAAAATAACTTTCGACTCACGACTAATCCAGCAATCATAAAGATAAGTTAGGTGAGCGAGTTGAATTGGAAGCTGAAACTTCAATTGCTGATCGATCAAAACCTGTTCGAGTCTTTTTTGCATCATCACCATCTCTTCCATCTGCGCACTATCAGCCTTCCATTTGATTGGGTTCTCAGGAATTGCCTCGTCGCCAGAAGTAATATTTAAACCTTTTTTAGAAAAATATTCGGCAGTTTTTTTATCATCGACAGCGACTAATTTTCTTGAGAATTCTAAATATTCTAAAGCGAGATAAGACTCATATTTGCCGCGACTTCTCAATGTAGATTCTTGCCCAGAAAGAACATCTATCGATGGCGTAGAACAAGAAAACAGAAAAAATAGAGTTACGAGAAAAATTGTGAATCGCATGTTGTCGGGGTAGATTTTTCTAAAAATTAGAATGAGGTTACGAACGACACAACTTCCAATCAAAATAAATGTTACGAACTCCCGATTTTTGGACAAAGAGAAACTTATTTTCTCTCGCACTATTGCCCCTGAGCTACATCTATTTTTTAGGCTTTTTTTTGGTAAAGTTTTTCGCTAAGCCAGAGAAAATTTCTAAGTCAATAATTTGCGTTGGAAATCTTATTGCAGGAGGAGCTGGCAAGACTCCAACCGTTATTGCCCTTGGGAAAATTCTGAAAGAAATGGACGTTGATTTCGCCTTCTTAAGCCGTGGCTACATGAATGATGGTTTAAGATTTTTAATGCTGCGCAATCAAGACAATAATAAAGCAGAACAGGTTGGAGACGAGCCGCTTTTACTCATCGAAGTTGCACCAACTTTCATTGCTAAAGATCGTCTTTTTGGTGCCAAACAAATCGAGGCGATGAAACAATTTGAAGCAATTGTGCTAGATGATGGAATGCAATGTAACTCGCTTGTGCGTGATTTCACGATTCTAGTTGTTGATGGAAAAATAGGCTTTGGAAATAATTTTATGATTCCGGCCGGCCCAATGCGTGAACCACTTACAATCGGATTAAAAAAAGCTGATTTAGTAGTATTGATTGGTGAAGCGAATGAAAATCTGCTGCAAAAATTATCCGCTAAAAAAATTATCAGAGCCAGAGTTTTGCCAAAAAATTTAGCAAATTTTACTAATAAGAGATTGGTCGCTTTCTGCGGTCTCGCTTATCCACAAAAATTCTTCGACCTCCTTAAAAATCAAAACTTAGAGGTAATCGAAAGACGTAGTTTTGCCGACCATTTTCACTACCAAATTTCTGATTTAGAAAATCTCTCTCAGCTAGCTAAAGAAAAAAATGCCACTTTGATTACAACTAGAAAAGATTGGGTGAAATTTCCTCAAGCCTTTCAGAAGAAAATTTCTTACCTCGATGTGGAATTGATATTTGAAGACAGCGACCTACTCAAAAGTGAATTAACAAAAATTCTAAAAAATGCTTAAAAAAATTCGCTACATAATCGAAGCAATTATAGTCAAATTCGGTATTTGGTTTTTCGGCATGCTAAACATGCAAACCTCTTCGGATCTAGCGGCGTCGATTGCTAAATTCATCGGCAAAAAGATTTCTGTGCATAAACTTGCTTACCGAAATATAAGTAACGCGATGCCAGAATTAAGCGAGAAAGAGAGGGAAGAAATCCTCGACGACATGTGGGAAAATCTTGGTCGCATTGTCGGAGAATTTCCACATGTAGCTGGAATTGCGACGAACAAAACAGTCAATGAATCGATTGAAATTTCAGAAGAAACTTTTGGCAACATCCAAGAATTTAAAAGGCTTAACGGCGGAATAATTGTGTCCGGCCATTTTGGAAATTGGGAAGTTGGTCAAAAATTTTTTCTACAACAGGGCTTGAAGGCAGGAACCGTATATCGTCCACTCAATAATCCTTACGTTGAAAAAATGATCGCGAGCGTGCGCAAAGTTGAAATGATCGAAAAGAATTCTGGTGGAAATCGGCGAATTATTGAAATAATTAAAGGCGGAGGAGTGGTTGTTATTCTTGCCGATCAAAAGGTTAGCGAAGGCGAGCCAATTAAATTTTTTCACGATGACGCCATCACCACAACTTCAATCGCGCGCATTGCTCTGCGTTATAATGTGCCAATTATTCCGGCGCGAATTATTCGCATTGGCAAAGGAATAAAATTCCTTGCTGAGCTAGAAAAACCACTTGCAATTCCACAGACTGCAGACGTTAATTTGGCTATTCTAACCCTCAGCAGGTCAATAAACCAAAGACTTGAGGAATGGATAAAAGAATTCCCTTCTCAATGGTTTTGGGTTCACAATCGCTGGAAAAAATAATGAAAAAAATAATCTGCTTAAACATGAAATTACTTCGTCAACTCACTTTCGTAGCAGTGCTTTCTTTTGCTTCTTCTTGCGCAATGATGTTCAACGACAATCAATCAGAGCTGTCAATCAACTCAAATCCAACAGGTGCAAATATTTTTATCGAAGGGAAAAATTACGGACAAACTCCAACAACAATTAAAATCGAAGCAAAAAATCAAGTCGCCGTTCTAACCAAAGAAGGTTTTGGCTCGGCGCAATTGCAGCTCGAAACTTGGGCTGCGATTAAAAATGGAAAATGCCTTGCTGATGTAATGGGATCAATACTACTACTTCCTTACTACTCATTAATGTTCTCTGGAAAATGCAATGAGTTCAAAGAAAAAGAATATTTTGTGAACATTCAAAAAACTTTTAATGCTCGACCTGAACCAATGGTTGGCGCTGGCAATAGTCCAAAAAACATGATAGATTATTACTATAATCAAGGCATTCCGCAAAATGGTGGCCAACAATAATATTGAGATCCCTTGGCAAGACCCGCTGTATTTCGCTCAAAAAATCTCCGACAATTATCGCGACGAAAGTTGGGTTTTTCTTTATTCCGGCCTGAATGAAAAACCGAATGAAAAATCGGATGAAAAAAATTCTTATTTAGCAATTTTTCCGCGCGAAAAAATTATCTGCGAAGATTTTTTTGCCGCTGAAAAAATTCTAAAAAGCAGCGAAGAGAGGTGGTTTGGATACTTCTCCTACGAGGTAGCACATGATTTTGAAAAATTCCCAAAAACTAAAAAATCCTCCATTGATTTACCAAAAATTTGGTTGGTGAATTTTGATTTGGTTTTTGATTTTGATCACAAAAAGAAGAAGCTGACAGCAATTTTTTCAGATAAAAAACTTTTAGAGAAAGCGACAAGTTGGAACCTTCGACAAGCTCAGATTGATAGAATTTTGCCGTCTGAGTTACTATCAAACTTTACCGACTCATCTTACCTAAAAACCATTTTTAAAATTAAAGAAATGATCGCCAGCGGTGATCTTTATCAAACCAATTTAACACGAAAATTTTTTGGTGAATTTAAGCAAAAACAAAATCAACAATCAGCTTTTAAAACCTTCATCGACCTTACAAAGGTTAGTCCTGCTAATTATTCGTCATTTTTAAAACTCGGTAAAAACTTCGTTATTTCTTCAAGCCCGGAATTATTTTTCCAAATCAAAAATCGTAAAATTATTTCACGACCGATCAAAGGCACAGCTCCTCGCGGCTTTGACGCAAAATCAGATCGTAAAAATAAATTAGGTTTAAAAAAATCTCCTAAGGAACGCGCAGAAAATTTAATGATTGTCGATTTAGTGAGGAATGATTTATCCAGAATTTGCAAAGCTGGAACCGTTATCGTTAAAAAACTTTTTAGCATCAATACCTACAAAACTATTCATCACATGTCGTCAGAAATTCATGGTGAGTTAAGTGAAGACTGTTCAAGCATTGATGCCTTACAAGCCTGCTTTCCTCCTGGCTCAATGACCGGTGCGCCAAAAATCAAAGCGATGGAAATCGCGGCAAAAGAAGAAAAAATTAATCGCGGAATTTACAGCGGCGCAATCGGTTTCATCGATCAAAAATCGGCAAATTTTTCGGTGGTGATTCGTACCTTAATTTTTCAGGGGAAGAAATTCGAATTCCAAACCGGCGGGGCGATTACTTTTGATTCAGATCCACAGAAGGAATTGGAGGAAATTTTTAGTAAGGCAGCACCGCTGATAAAAGTTACCAGTTAGTGATCTGCGCCCTTTAGCCATTGCGAGAAGATTAGAAAGACGACAAGTCTAAATCTCTGTTATGAAAAATTTTTGCGCTGTACTAGCAAGCAATGATAAGCCATTTCTCAGGCACTACTTGTTCAATCCCTGCACTTCCATCATAACATCTCTGCCAATCGGCGCAGCGGCTGCTGAACCACCGCCACCATGTTCAACTACAACTGAAATCGCATATTTAGGATTATGGGCCGGAGCAAAACCGACAAAGATCGCGTGATTGGCGTGAGCCTTCGCTTCATCGCCACTCATCTCATCTTCACGTTTAGAAATGCTTTGGGAAGTTCCTGTTTTTCCAGCCATTTCAAAACCTTTTACATCAATTCTCTTGCCGTAGGCCGTTCCTCCTGGCTCATTCATTACGCGATACATTCCATCGTGAATCAGCTTCATATGGCCACTACTAACTATTGGGTTACTACTGAGTTCATCATATTGTTTATCAATATTGTGATTGCGCACCAAGTAAGGCTTGATCGGAATTCCACCATTGGCGATACGCGCAGTTACCAAAGCCATCTGCATTGGAGTCGCAAGAAGCATACCTTGTCCGATCGCGGTATTAAGAGTATCTCCCCCAACCCAAGGCTGTTTAAAATTTTTTCTCTTCCACTCATCAGATGGCACAAGCCCTGCTTTGGAACCGTGTAAACTAATGTCGACTTTTTCACCGTAACCAAAACGTTTCGCCATTTCGGTAAATTTTTTGTAACCGATTTGATTGGCGAGAGTGTAAAAATAAACGTTACAGGAATTCATGATGCCGCCGACCAAATCGAGCGTGCCGTGCCCACCTTCTTTCCAACAGCGAAAAACTCTTCTGCCCATTTGGTAAAAACCGTTGCAATGAACTCTTGTTGCTGGATTGAAGCCACTTTCTAAGCCAGCAAGTGCAACCATTAATTTGAAAGTAGAGCCCGGAGGATAAAGGGCCGAAATTGGCTTATTACTCAAAGGCTTATGCGGATCTTCGAATAACTGCTGCCAATATTCTTTCGAAATACCCTCAACAAAATTATTCGGATCGAAAGTTGGAGAGGAAGCGTAGCTCAAGATTTCGCCAGTTTTCACATTCATCACCACCACAGAGGCAACGTCATTTTTAATGCGTTCGGTAACAAATCTTTGAAGCTGAAAATCGATGGTTAAATTCAGACGTGAACCTTCGATCATATTTTTTGTTGAAAGTGTGCGCAGTGGAATTTCGTGCACATCAACCTCAACATATCTTACCCCATATTTTCCGCGCAGCGCTTCATCAAAAGTTTTTTCGAGACCGAATTTTCCGATGCGAAAATCTGGATGCATGAATAAAGCTTGTTCATTTGTATTAATTTCCGCCTCGGATGGAAGTGAGACATAGCCCAGAAAATGCGCGGTTTCAGCTGGGTATGGGTAGCGCCGAATAATGCCGCTTTCGATCGAGATTCCCGGTAATAAATGTGAGTTGGTTTCAATACGCGCAAGATCATCCCAACCCAAATTATCGATTAAGGAAACAATGGATTTGCGGCGAGAATTTTTTATTTTAGCAGAAAATATTTCTTTCTCTTTTTCGGTTGAATCAAGGACAGAAGCCAGTTTATCGATCAAATCCTGAGCGTTTCTTTTTCTGTTGAGATAAAGCAGTAAACGAAAATTACCGTCATTTCTAGTGAGTGGAAAACCGGTGCGATCAAATACTGCGCCACGCGGCGCTGGATTAATCATCGGCTTGATCCGATTGCTATCAGATTGAATTGAATATTCCTCATGCTTCCAAAGTTGTAGGTAGCCGAGACGCAAAACCAACACACCCGCAAGACTAGATTGAGCAGCGCCAAGAAATAATGCGCGCCGACTAAAAACTTTATTTTTACGGATGTCGCGAAGCATTATTTATCCAAAAGTTTACTGCTTAGAAAATCTAAAAACTTATGCATCAAAACATAAAATACCGACGACAAAGTCAACTGCACCAAGGGGGTGACAATGCTGTAAAAAGCTCCAGCAATGATCGAAAGAATCGCCCATTTCATCAGCAAAAATAAAAAGCAGAAAAGCACGAATTGCTCACAGACTTGCTTAAAATTCTCTCTGATCAGCATTTTTTGATTAAGCAGCAGAAAAAACTTAATGAGGAGAATATAGCAGAGAGAAGTGGCTCCAAGCATGTTGTCGTTTAATGCATCACTCCAAATACCGAGAAGAAAAATAAACCAGATCGCAAAAATATTTTTGAAAACAGCAAAATAAAAAATCGCCATCAAGTCAAAAAGTGGCACGACATTAGCGAAGCCGGCGACGTTAAAACTCGAAACATTCATGATGACGAAAAGCACAGTGATCAAATGTGGCGCCAATGTTGATAAAGTTGTCTTTTGCATTAGAGCCACTTTTTACGTTTAAAAATCGCAAGAGGAATAACTGAAGAAATCAGCATTAGACATAAAGCGATTGGATAACCAATGCCCCAAGCAAGCTCTGGCATTAGGTGAAAGTTCATTCCGTAAATACTCGCGATCAATGTTGGTGGCATAAAAACTAGAGAAACAACGGTGAAAGTTTTGATCACTTTATTTTGTTCAATATTCAGCAAGCCAAGGAAGGAATTTTGTAGATATTCAAGACGCGTAAAATTGAAATTTGCATGCTCTATCAAAGAGTTGATGTCTTTAATAACGATACGCAAACGATTATAACTTTCGACCATCAAATCTTCATTTCTGAGTAAAGATGAAAGAACGCGCTGCTTGTCAAACAGAGCTTCTCGAAGTGACATTGTAAGCTCTTGGCACTCACTAATTTTGAGTAACATTTTCTCGTCGAGATTTTTGTCGTAGGTAACTTTGCGTCCGATATCGGCGACATATTTCGAAACAGATTCCATTAAATCAGCATCAAAATCTGTACGCGCCTCAAGAATAGAAACGAAAATTTTTGACGGATTCACAAAATTCAGCGGCGATTGTTTAATTTTTTTCACCACATCTGAAATCACGCGGCTGTCAAAATAGCGCAGAGTGAAGAGGGTTTTTTCAGTAATAATAAATGACATTTCCTGCTCGTCCAACTTGCCAGTATGTGGAACAATATTAACAAAAGTGGAGTTAATTTTGATTATGCCAGCGCTCTCTAAATAACGCGAAGATATTTCAATTTCTTCTTGTTGTTGACGTGTTGGAAAACTTATTCCGTAAAATTCTTCAACCTCGCGAATCTGTGCTGGAGTTGGATCTTGCAAATCTATCCAGGAAATTTTTTGTCTGATTTCGTCAAAATTTTCAACCTCACTAAGAGAAGAAACTTTTTGTTGGAAGTAGTTTGGAAGCTGAAATAAACGGATCATATTTGACACTAAAAATTGGTTCCAAAACTAAATCGGAAAGTTTGGGTTTGGTCATATTTTTCTCTCTTTGCAATCTTAGAAAAATCGAGACGAATTGGGCCGAGAGGTGAAGACCAAGCAAGACTGAATCCGTAAGAAGAACGAATTGAACCAGAATCAGAAATATTAGCGCCGGCGCGCGATTGTTGGTCAACACCTTTTACCGTTCCATTGTCAGAGAATAGAATTCCGTTAATTCCTAGTTCACGCGGTAGCCCTAGCGGGAAAAGGAATTCCGCAGTTCCGACGTAATAAATTTTACCACCGAGTACGCCATTACCAACTGAGTTTCCAGAATTATCCTGAACACGTGGACCAAGACCAGCATATTGGAAACCACGAAAATTATTTCCCCCCAAAAAGAAACCGTAGTTACTGCGCACACTTTGGCCGCCCATTCCTTCAATCACGCCGCCACGAGCCATAAGTTTTAAAATAAAGTCCTTACTCACCGTTGGAACGTAATATCCTGCAGAACCTTCATGTTTAATGGTTTTGATATTGCCTCCGATGCCAGCGTAATCTTGCGAGACCGAGGCGTAGTAACCATCTTTTGGATTGAGGCGATTATCTCTTTTGTCGTAAACGAGAGTTTGTCCAAGTCCTGAACTGGTGTAACTCCCCTCCAACATTTTCAGACTTAGTG
>CAMBES010000004.1 GCA_945865855.1 Rhizobium sp. Q54
TGTTTCCAACTTTTTCGTAATACCATTGCCAAGCCTCTTCATTAATGGGCTCGCCGACTGTGCCTAAAGTTTTTAGCGACGATAAATCGTGACCTTCAACGAATGAATCGCCCTTCTGCATCAAGGCACGAATCGCGGTTGGCGCGGTGTAAAAAATATTTACTTTATGCTTTTCAATCACCTCCCAAAAGCGTGCTGGCGTTGGGTAGGTGGGCACGCCCTCAAACATCAAAATCGTCGCACCGTTAAGTAGCGGGCCGTAAACTAAATAGCTGTGACCAGTAACCCAACCAATGTCGGCGCTGCAAAAAAAGATGTCATTTTCTTCGTACTGAAAAACATTTTTAAACGAATAGCCAGCGTAAGTCATGTAGCCGCCAGTCGAGTGTAGAATACCTTTTGGCTTTCCTGTCGAGCCAGATGTGTAAAGGATGAAAAGCGGGTCTTCGGCGTCGCAGATTTCGGCTTCGTGTTGAGTTTGGTGTTTTGAGATTTCGTCTTGCCAGGTAACTATAGGTTTGGCCGCCGAATTGAGGGAGGTTGAAATCGAGTCGAAACCATTGGAAGATTCTGGCGCAAATGACGAAGCTGAACTTACAAGGTTTCGACTTCGCTCAACCGACGGAAGGGGTAAGTTATTTTTAAGGACAATTACAGATTCAATCGAATCGCACTCTGCAACATTGAGGGAGGTCGAAATTGAGTCGAGAACATTGGAAGATTCTGGCGCAAATGACGAAGCTGAACTTAGAAGTTTTCGACTTCGCTCAACCGACGGAAGGGGTAAGTTATTTTTAAGGACAATTACAGATTCAATCGAATCGCACTCTGCAACTGCTTCTTTCGCGATTGCGAGCAGTTCAATTTTTTTATCGCCGCGCGAAAGTGACTCGGCGGTAATTAAAATTTTTGCGCCAGAATCTTTAATTCTTCCCGCCAAAGATTTCGCCGAAAATCCCGCAAACACCACGCAATGAACCGCGCCAATTCTAGCGCAAGCCAACATCGCGATAACAGCTTGCGGAATCATCGGCATGTAAATGCAAACGCGATCTCCTTTCTTAACCCCGCGCGAAATCAATAAATTCGCGAATTGGCAAGTTTGCTCGTGTAATTCTCGGTAAGTTATTTTTTGACTTTCTTTGGCCGGATCATTCGCTTCCCAGATGATTGCAATCTTGTCTGCGCTCTTCTCCAAATGACGATCGAGACAATTGTAAGCAATATTCGTCTTCCCATCCCTAAACCACTCAATCCGAGCTTGTGCCAAATCGCAATTCGACACTTTCGACCATTTTTTAAACCAGAAAAAATTCTCCGCGATCTCTCCCCAAAATTTTTCTGGATCAGCTACTGAGGCTTGATATTGCTGCTCGTAATCAGCTTTGGATTTGATGTGAAACATAAAGTGCTCGCTAGTTTGATTTTTTCGCCGGTTGAGCGTAGTCGAAACCAAGAAAAATTTGCGCCGAACTTTCTTGGTTTCGACCGAGCTCAAACGGCGAAAGTTTTTTACAAAGATGAACGTAAAAACTTTCTCGCTAGCTCAAATAAATCGACAACTACATCTCTAATTTTTGCGTCAAAACTAATATTTTTTTTCGCCCATTCGCCAACCCAAGGACGCGCCAATTCCCACATGTTGAGTTCAGGATCGAGCATCACTCCTACGCCTTCCACGACTAATAAAGTTTTTTGCAACAAGAGTAAATCTGGACGCGTTTCCATTTTGTAGTCGCGCGTCATTATGATTAAATGTGTGAGCAGTTTGGCGACAGAAATATCGCTCACATTTGAGCCAACGATTGCCTCGCCAATTTTTCGGCAAGAGAGAGCAAGATTATCAAGATCGGTATTCTCAGGAACCATACCAACGTCAATGTGGATTTGGGCTATGCGCTTGTAATCCTTGTGCAAAAATCCGATTAAAATTTCAGCAACGGCGATGCGGGTTTTTTTGTCGAGCTTGCCAACAATGCCAAAATCAACAACACCGATGTCGCCATTTTTTAGCAAAAATAAATTTCCCGGATGCATGTCGGCGTGGAAAAATCCGTGGATGTAAACTTGGCTGAAGTAGCTAATTACTAGGTGTTTGGCGACTTGTTTTTTGTCGTGCGAAGAATTTTTAATCGCTTCACTATTTGAAAAAGGAATGCCGTCGAGCCACTCAAGAACTAAAATTTTCTCGCTCGAAAATTTCCAAAAAATTGTTGGAACGTAAAAACCTTTTACGTCTTTTAAATCCTCGCGAAGACGTGAGGCGTTAGCTGCTTCGTGTAATAAATCGATTTCACTTTTTGAAACTTGAGTGAGCAGATCAGCAATATCAGAAAAAATTCTTGGCAAAAATTTTGCGATAATTCTCAAGGTAGAAATATCGCGAGCCATAATTTGTGCGATGCGGGGACGGAGTATTTTTACCGCAACATCTTCGCCAGTTTTTAATTTTGCTTTGTGAACTTGTGCAATTGAGGCAGAGGCAACTGGCTTGAAATTAAATTCAGAAAAATCTTCAAGAAATTCTTGTTCGAACTTAGCCGGAAAAGGTTTTAACGCATCTTGAAACGAGGAAAGTCTTCTGGCTAATTCTTTACCAACTAAATCTGGGCGAATCGACAATATCTGCCCAAGCTTTATGAATGAAGGTCCGGCACTGTTGAAGAAAAAATAAATCGCGCGATTTTTGTCAAAGAAAAAAATCGGCGCAGCGATTAGAAGTAAAAATATGAGACGGAAAAGATTAGCGATCGCAACCACTATTGCTGCGGAGTTGGATTTACCGGAACGCGTCCTGGAGCAAGGTGAGAAGATGGATTTGGAGCGGCATTTGGGGCGCCATTTGTTGCGCCAGTTTCGTGAAGATCGACTTTTATTTTGCCAAGATCGACATCAACTCCAGACCAGCTAAACATCTTGTTTAAAAGTTGGCTAATGATGTCCATTATATTTCCGGTAACTTCCTGAATCCTTGAAAATACTAGCTTTAGAGCGCTAGTCGCCTCTGGATTAAGACTTAAAATCACAGCTAATTCATCAATCGTAATGATGTTTAAAAGCAACATAACTGTTGCCAGGGAAAAGGCAGTTGATGAAAAAATAATTACGGTGCGAAGAGTGAGGTAGGAAAGTAGGCCGTGCATATTTAAAAATTTAAGTGCGGGAAGGTGCAGACTCTCAAAAATAACCCAATTAATTTCAATGTTTATGAAGGAAAATCTTTTCTGGCAGAAAAATTTTATCGGTGGCGAGTGGCTCGATAAAAAAGAAAAAATCTCAGTTTTTAATCCAGCAGATCAGAGCTTGATTGGCAAAGTTCCGAGTTGCGATGGCGAAGATGTAAAAAACGTAATCGCTGTTGCAAAAAACGCTTTCGACAAATGGAAAAAATTAGCCGGAAAAGAGCGCGCGAAAATTCTTAAAAACTGGTACGAATTAATTTTAAAAAATCAGGAAGAGCTCGCAAAAATTTTAACAACAGAGCAAGGCAAGCCACTAGCCGAAGCCCGCGGCGAAATTATTTACGGCGCAAATTTTGTGGAATGGTTTGCTGAAGAGGCAAAAAGAAATTACGGCGACACGATTCCGGCGCCAAAACAAAATCAAAAAATTATTACGCAACTTGAGCCCATCGGCGTTGTTGCCGCAATCACGCCGTGGAATTTTCCCTCCGCGATGATTACGCGCAAAGCTGCGGCAGCAATGGCAGCGGGCTGCGCAGTAATTTTAAAACCTTCGGAACTTACGCCATTTTCAGCTTTGGCTTTGGCGGCTTTAGCGAAAGAAGCTGGTGTTCCCGATGGCGTTTTCAACGTGATTAATGGCGACGCGCAAATAATTGGCGCAGAATTTTGTCAGAATAAATTAGTCCGAAAAATCAGCTTCACCGGGTCAACCCGAGTTGGAAAATTACTCAATGAACAATGCGCGAGAGATCTAAAACGCGTCTCACTTGAACTAGGTGGCTCAGCGCCCTTCATCGTTTTTGCCGATGCCGATTTGGACAAAGCAATCAGCGGATTAATGCACGCCAAATATCGCAATGGCGGCCAAGCATGCACCTGCGTGAATCGCATTTTTGTTGAAGAAAAAATTCACGATGAATTTGTTAAAAAACTTTTGCTGGAAATAAAAAAATTGAAAGTCGGCAATGGGCTTGAAGACATGCCTAACATGGGCCCGATGATTTCTGTCGCGGCAGTAAAAAAGGTCGAACGTCTCATTGAAGATGCGATCAAAAACGGCGCGAAATGTGAGATTGGTGGGAAAATAATAGAAAATCTTGGCAGCCAATTCTTCGCCCCAACCCTGCTCACAGAGGTTTCATCAGATATGCAAATCTCCCGCGAAGAAATTTTTGGTGCTGTTGCTGCAATCCAGAAATTCACCACCGAAGAAGAGGTGATTCAAAAATCTAACGACACTGATTATGGCCTCGGCTCTTACCTTTACACCTCTGATAATGCGCGCATCTGGAGAATTTGCGACGCATTAGAATTTGGAATGGTTGCGGTTAATGACTGCAGCTTTGCGACAGAAGTTGCGCCCTTCGGCGGGATTAAAAATTCTGGCTTTGGCCGCGAAGGATCTCACCTCGGAATCCTGGAATTTTCACAAGTAAAAACTTTGCATTGGAGTTTTTAGGTTTAGCCGGCTTGTGAAAAAAATTATTAATTTTTAACGCTCTAATGACTGCAAAACTAAAAATTTATCTCGCGCAAATTAATCCGATCGTTGGCGATTTGGATGGCAACATGCAAAAAATTCTTCAGGAGTTAAAATTTGCGAATCAGTCTGGGTGCGATCTTGCGGTGTTTCCAGAAATGACAATTTGTGGATATCCTTGCGAAGATCTTTGGCAGAAAAAAGATTTTGTGATTGAGTGTCAGGAAAGAATTTTGGAAATCACAAGAGAGACAAAAACCCATAAATGCGCGATTTTGCTCGGCTCTCCGGTCATTGATCTCGAAAGAAAAAAAGAAGTTGTCCGCAATGCAGCTTTGCTGATTGAGCAGGGCGAAGTAAAGAAAGTGATTCACAAAAAAACTTTACCGAATTTCGACGTATTCGATGAGGCCAGATATTTCGCGCCTTCGCAGTTTTTGTCTTCGATTGAATTTCGTGGCTTAACTTTAGCAGTTTTGATCTGCGAAGATTTGTGGGATTCGCGAAATTTATTTTTACTGCGCGAACAAATTTTCGATGCGGCGATTGTACTTAATGCCTCACCTTACTCGAGTAAAAAACATGAATATCGCGAATGTACAGCAAAGAATTTAGGTCGAAATTTGATCTATATTAATCAGGTTGGCGGCCAGGATTCTCTAGTCTTTGACGGCTCTTCCTTTGCAATGAATTCACAAGGCGAAATCATTCTGCAAATGAAAGAATTTTTAGAAGATTCTGCGATAGTTGAAGTCACAAAATCCGGCAAAATTTCTACGAGCACGAAACAAGAAACGCTAAGCACAGCAATTGAGCGCAACTACAAAGCCTGTGTTTTAGGCCTTCGTGACTACATACAGAAAAATGGCTTTGAAAAAGTTCTGCTTGGAATGTCTGGCGGAATTGATTCGGCGCTAGTTGCTGCAATGGCGGTCGACGCCTTAGGCAAAAATAATGTTTCTCTCTACGCCTTACCAAGCCGCTATTCTTCTGACGAATCGATGAATGACGCGAAAAAATGTGCGGAAAATTTGGGAGTAAAGTTGGAAGCAATTTCGATTGAGCCAATGTTTGAGGCGGCGAAATTTACTCTGAAGGATGTTAGCGAACTTACGGAAGAAAATTTACAGTCGCGAATTCGCGGAAATATTTTGATGGCGCTCTCGAATAATTCTGGTGCGCTTTTACTTTCGACGGGAAATAAATCTGAGCTCGCTACAGGATACGCAACGCTTTATGGCGATATGTGCGGGGCATTTAATCCGCTTAAAGATCTTTACAAAACACAAGTTTACGAATTGGCAAACTTAAAAAAAGATGTGATTCCGCAAAATATTTTAACCAAAGCGCCAACCGCAGAACTGCGCCTAAACCAAAAAGATAGCGACTCGCTGCCTGATTACGAAATACTGGACAAGATTCTTTTCGCTTTGATCGAAGAGAAAAAATCAATTACAGAAATCGCTAAAAATTTCGACAAAACTTTAGTGCAGAAAGTCGCAAAACTTTTGCATGTCAGCGAATATAAACGCCGTCAATCTTGCCTTGGCCCAAAAATTTCTGATATGGCCTTCGACAAGGATCGGCGTTATCCGGTGACTAATCGATTTACGGAATAAGTCCATCCACCTAAGGAAGATTTCGTCATTGCGAGCGTAGCGCGGCAATCCATTTGTGATTGTAGATTCCGTGCTGTGCAAGAGAGACCAATCCTCCTTGATCCCCGCCTGCGCGGGGATGACGGGACGAGTAGGTAGCAATGTCATCCCCGCGCAGGCGGGGATCCAGGAGATCTTAAAACAACTTTGTCGCCTTCACTCCTTCAACTTGATTAGTTAGCTCGCCCGTAACCTGCGCGCTCCACAGGCGTTTGTAAGTGCCATTCATGAGCATTAATTCTTCATGTGTGCCGTCTTCAACAATTTTGCCGCGATCGAAAACTAGAATTCTATCCATGATTTCAAGCGTTGAAAGACGATGGGCAATAACAAGTGCGGTCTTGTTACGCATCAAATTTTTTAAACTTTCTTGAATCAAATTTTCGGTGATTGAATCAAGCTGACTCGTTGCTTCATCCAAAATTAAAATTGGCGCATTCTTCAAAAAAGCGCGGGCGATTGAAATGCGCTGACGCTGTCCGCCAGAAAGCTTAATGCCGCGCTCGCCAACTAAAGACGAATAACCACCGGGTAATTTTTCAATGAATTTATGCGCGTGAGCTTTTTTTGCCGCCTCGATTGCTTCTTGTCTGGTAGAAGTCTGCGCAGCGTTTTCTGAGCCGTAGGCAATATTCTCAAACAAGCTGCGATGAAAAAGGGAAGGGTCTTGCGGAATCGTGCCAATTGCGCGATGAAGTGAGTTGAGAGTTGTTTCTGAAATATCCTGTCCGTCGATTAAAATTCTGCCGCCATCAACATCGAAAAGGCGTAAAATCAAATTCACAAAAGTTGATTTGCCACTGCCGGAATGTCCGACCAAACCAACTTTTTGTCCTGGATAAATTGTCACCGATTTTTCAGTAAAAATCGGCTGATCACCGCTGTAAGAAAATTTTACATTTTCGAAAGTGATCTCGCCTTTTGTGACTTGTAATTCATTGCTTCCATCCTTGATTTTCAAAGGCTCTTTGAGAATACCAAGAGCCTGATCAACCGTACCCAGATCTTCCAAAAAACTTTGCATTTGGTTGGTCGTATTCCACATGTCGTTAATGATCCAATTATTGATGGTAAAGATCATGAGAAAGTCGCCAAGAGTGACCAGATTTTGGGCGTAAAGCCAAATCAGAAGTGCGACGCATCCGCTAAAATAAAGAGAGAAAGTTAGGCCGTGGAGTGTGAAAAATTTTACTAAAAAAATTCCGCGACGCTCAAAAAGCCGTGAATATTTATTCTGAAAAGTAGCAATACGTTTGCTCTCAAAGTCAGAATTGGCGAAGAGTTTGACGTTATTAATATTACTCAGCGAATCGACAATATTTCCCATGATTCGTGTTTGCTGAGCGGCAATACCAAGCGACATTCTGTTGGTTAATTTTGCGGCGCGAATGGCCATAAAAATAAATAAACCAGCCCAGATAATCAGGCCAAAAGCGAAATACTTATGCACCGTAAGCAAAGTAAAAAACGCCACGATTACACAAAGCCCAACTTTGATGAAACCATAAATAATAACGTTGAGCATCTTGGGAGTTATGGTGAAGAGGTCGCGGATTTTGCTCGACAACGCGCCAGAAAAATTATTTTGAAAAAAACTATGAGAGTGACCCATCACGTAACTCATCGATTCTGAGATGATTTTTTTCTTAATTAGTGGCGTAACTTTCGCCCAGCTGTAATCGCAAATGCGCAGAACCAATCCCGGCAGAATTGTTAAAATAACCAGCAACAGGGCGGTTGGCCAGACTTCAGAAATTATTTGATCGCGCGGAGTGGCAGAAAGTTTATCGACTAAAACTTTCGAAACATACGGCCAAAGCGAAATGTCAATCGCGCCGTAAATGATTACAAAAAAGTGAAGCCCAAGATAGAATTTGAAAGGCTTGACTGAGTTGAAAAGAAAGGAAAGCGCGGCGCGGTTTTTGGTCATTTAGAAGAGCAATGAATGATGAGTTTTTAGAAATAATAAACTTTCGCTGGTTGAGCGGAGTCGAAACCAAGAAAAGACGCGTAAAACTTTCGCTGGTTGAGCGGAGTCGAAACCTAGAAAGTTCGGCGCAAATCTTTTCTTGGTTTCGACTTCGCTCAACCGCCGAAAAGAGAGACTCAGGAGCTGGCTAATTAGAGAGTCGCATAAAATTTCTTCGCGCGAGATTAAGTGGTTTTTGGTCATTGTTATTTGAGATATTCTTCAGTTCTTCATCCCCGCGAAGGCGGGAATCCAGAAAAAGTCCCGCGCGCTGCGAGCCCTCCTGGATCCCCACCTTCGCGGGGATGAAGGGGAGATAGTGTGCTAAAAATTAGTTTGAGAGTCTGGAAATGATCTCGTTGCGCGAGATTAAATTTACCAAATTTTTTAATTCCGGACCATGCTCTTTGCCGCTTAGAGCTAAGCGAATTGGCATGAATAATTCTTTTCCTTTGCGTGAAGAATTTTGTTTGATTTCGGTGAGCCAGAGATTCCAGCAATTTTCGTCGGCGGTGTTCGAAGGCAGAAGAGACGAGGCTTGGCGTAAGAATTCTTTGTCTTCTTCTTTATTGTCAAAGCGAAATTCTTCTTCGCAAATCGCCACCCACTCTTTGATTTCGTGAAGAAAATTAATATTGGCCTTTAGGGCGCTCCAAAGTTTTTGTGAGATTTTTTCGGAAACTTTCCCTTCGGCCGCAATATAGCTAAAATCAACGATCTGCAGGAATTTCTGATTAATATTTGTCAGCTCGGCAATGTCGTAATTCGTTGCCGATTTTGAAAATTTGCTGAAAGAAAAATTACTCTCCAAATCAGTAAAATTTTTGTGAATTTGAAGCGAGCCAGAAGTGCCTATTTGCGCAAGTAAATTAATTATAGCCATCGGCTCATAGCCTTCAGCACGTAAAGTTTTTACGTCAAATCCACCTTCGCGCTTTGAAATTTTTCCGGCGGATGCCTGAACTAAAGCAAGATGCGCGAAGTCTGGAACCTTAGATCCAGAATTTCCCAAAAGGGCCTCAAAAATCTGAATCTGAATTGCCGTGTTGGTAATGTGGTCCTCGCCACGAATAATATCGGTAACGCCAAACTCGATGTCGTCAACGACCGAGCAGAAAGTGTAGGTTGGCATTCCCCCACCCGATTTATTGTCTGCGCGCACCAAAACTGGATCAGAAAAATGCAAACCTTCGTAGGCGATGCGGCCCTTAATTTTATCTTCCCATGCTGTGGTTTTATTCTCGAGCAAGAAGCGGTAGTGCGGTTTTATTCCCTGTTCACGAAAAATATTTTTTTGTTCTTCATTTAATTTGAGAGCGCCACGGTTGTAGATAGGAGTATGCCCTGAAGCGATCTGAGCTTTTCTTTGTAGGCTTAATTCTTCTGGGGTTTCAAAACATTCGTAGAGACGGCCATTGGCAATTAATTTATTTTTTGCCTCTTCATATTTTTCTAAACGATCAGATTGCTTGCTTAGTCCATCATGTGCGAGACCAAGCCATTCCATGTCGCGCAGGATTTGTTCGCGATATTCGTCGCGTACGCGTTCAGCATCAGTATCGTCTAAACGGAGAAAAAATTTCCCTCCGGTTTTTTTTGCGTAAAGAAAATTAATGATTGCAGCGCGAATATTTCCAACATGAAGAAAGCCGGTGGGAGAAGGTGCGAAGCGACAGATTGTAGTCATTATTAAAAAATTTTATTTGGTAAGTCGTTAGGTAACAAAAAATTGCTGCCGCAATATTGGCAGATTTTTTTAGACTGCTTGCGACGCCAAATTGAATAAAAAATTCCAGGAAAAAGCAGGAGAAGCCACAGCAAAGACTCAACAAAGTAGCTGCCTCGTTTGCCTTTACGAAAAGTGGTGACGCCTTTGCAATCGCCACAAATTAATTTTTCAGTTTCCATTATTTTTTACCAAAAAAGACCCGCGTGTTACAAAGAAAATCATGCAGAGAAATTTTTTCTTTGGTGAAAATTACGATGATAAAGCCGAGCCCAAGAGTTGCGGAAGTTATCATTGAAGCAAATGCGCGCGCGGCGGCATGTGACTTGCTTAATTTTGAACCATCTAGATTTCCAACGTAAATTCCCATTATTCTTTTGCCGATTGTTGCCTGTTTATTGCCGGCGAGAAAGTAAGTTATGTAGGCCACACTAAGGACGTAACCGATTAAATCGACGAAGCGCAAATTGCCGCTAGCACTGAAAGAGTAACTGTACCAATTCTCGCCAGCGCTGATTGTTTCGTAGCTGCTGCCGCTGAGAAAATAAGCGATTAGAGCGCCAAGTGGAACGAGAAAAGCCAGATCAAGAAGCCCTGCAAAAAGACGAACCCAAAAGCCGGCGTAGAATTTTTCGTTGATCATTTGAAAATTTATTTTGTTGCGCCTTGCGCTCGTGGCCTCATTTCCACAAGGACATTACCGCAAAGGCGGGAATGCCAAGAAAGACTTATAAAACTTTCGCTGGTTGAGCGCAGTCGAAACCTAGAAAGTTCGGCGCAAATCTTTTCTTGGTTTCGACTGCGCTCAACCAGCGAAAAGATTAACCCGCTGAACATGCGAAAAGATTAATCCTTTGAAAATGCGAAAAGATTAATTTGCCGAGTATTTTTAAATTCACTTTTTTAAAAAGTTAAATCCACGCCAATGCTGGCTAGAATGTAATTTTGAGCACCGTGCTCAAAATCTTTTCTGCGAGCAATTTGCATTGGTTTGTGTTTGTGCTCGTTTTTGATTCAAGAGAATTGCTCGCTTAAGAAAAACTTTCGCTGGTTGAGCGCAGTCGAAACCTAGAAAGTTCGGCGCAAATCTTTTCTTAGTTTCGACTGCGCTCAACCAGCGAAAAGATTAACCCGCTGAACATGCGAAAAGATTAATCCGTTGAGGATGCGAAAAGATTGAAATAATGAGCCCTTGTAAATTTCTTAGATTTCCGCCTTCGCGATAATGACGACGAAAAATCAGTCAGAGAATTTTACTGCTTAACAAACTCCATCACTACCTGTCCGATCCCAGCTACGTCTCCCTCGGTAAATTTAATTTTACCGATTGTTACGTCGTGATCTGTGCGGATAATATTCTCCATTTTCATCGCTTCGATAATTACTAGCTCTTGACCGGCTTTTACTTCGTCGCCTTCTTGCACTTTGAAACGAATAATTTTTCCAGTGATTGGCGAGGTGAGGTTAACCGGCTTAGCATTTTTTTCGAACTTCGGCATAAATTTTGAAAGTTCAGCGATACGCGGAGAACAAACGGTAACGAAGGCATCGAGCCCGGAATATTGAAGAAGGTAGCTACCTGTGTTGTTATTCTCGCGAATCTTCACGCCAACGTTACGCTCGTTAACAATTCCGAGGAAAAGTTTGTCGCCATTGGTCCAAGAATTTTTCACCAGGATTTCTTTGCGATCGCATTCAAGACGGATGAATCCATCGCCTTTTTCGAGCAAATTAACGAGGAAAGATTCTTCGTCGATTGTTACCACCCAGCGCTCAGAAACTTGCTTCTCGCGATTGCGCAGCTGACCAGTCATGTGGCCGTTTCTTTCGTAATTTTTTAGGAAAATTTGCATCGCAGTGGCGATCAAAACCTCTTCAGATTGCGAGTCTAATTCGCTGCCTGAAAAGCCCGCTGGAAATTCTTCCTTGATGAAGGCCGTAGAAATATTACCACTAACAAAACGCTCATTTTTCATGATGGTCTCAAGGAAGCTGATATTGTGTGATACCCCCCCAATAGCGAAGCCGCCAAGTGCGTGACGCATGTGTTCAATCGCTTCATTGCGATCTTTACCGTATGAGCAAAGTTTGGCGATCATCGCATCGTAAAACATGCTAACTTCGCCGCCTTCGTAAACTCCGGTATCGACGCGAACATTTTCACTTTCTTCCGGCTCGATGTAGAGATTGATGCGACCAGATGAAGGCAGAAAACCACGCGCTGGATCTTCGGCATAAATGCGGGATTCCATCGCCCAGCCCTTGAGCTTCACATCTTCTTGACTGAAGGGAAGTTTTTTGCCGAGAGCGATTGTGATCATTAGTTCAACGATGTCGTAACCAGTAATGAGCTCAGTAACCGGGTGCTCAACTTGCAAACGAGTATTCATTTCCAAGAAGTAGAAATTCTTGTTCTTGTCCATGATATATTCGATCGTTCCGGCAGAATAATATTTTACTTTCTCGGCAAGGGCCTTCGATTGCGCGTACATTTTCTGACGCGTTACTTCATCAACGAAAGAACTTGGCGCTTCTTCAATTACTTTCTGATTATTGCGTTGAATCGAGCATTCGCGCTCACCCAAACAAATTGTGTTACCAAACTTATCGGCAATGATTTGAATTTCGATGTGACGCGGATTTTCGATAAATTTTTCGATGAAAAGGCGATCATCCGAAAAAGAATTTCGCGCTTCATTCGAAGCGGAAAGAAATGCCTCGGCGACTTCTTCTTTTGCCCAAACAATTCTCATTCCCTTTCCACCGCCGCCAGCAGAGGCCTTAACCATTACTGGGTAACCAATCTTATTGGCGATTTCCAATGCTTCTGCCGCACTTTTAATAATTCCCATGTGACCAGGAACTGTGCTAACATTGGCTTCAAGCGCCAATTTCTTTGATTCGATTTTGTCGCCCATTTTCTCAACTGAATGGACTGACGGCCCAACAAAAATCACTCCGGCTTTTTCTAGCGCTTCAGCAAAATTGCGATTTTCGGAAAGAAATCCGTAGCCAGGATGAACCATCGTTGCGCCAGTTTTTTTAACCGCAGCGAGAATTTTTGGGATGTTCAAATAACTTTGTGAAGATGGTGAATGCCCAATATTCACGGCCTCGTCAGCCATTTGCACGAAGAGAGAATTCGTGTCTGCATCCGAATAAACCGCAACAGTTTTGATGCCTAATTTGCGACAAGATTTAATGATGCGACAGGCGATTTCGCCACGATTAGCAATTAGTAATTTGTGCATTTTGAATAAATTAATTGGGGATAAATTTAGGTTTTAGATTTTAGATTTTAGATTTGTAGCTCACAAATTTACTGGATTCCCGCCCACGCGGGAATGAAGGTGTTGAGCAATCATCCTAATAATTCATTACCGCGCAGGTGAAAATCCAGAAAAATAAACCTCATTAAAATGAATTTCTCTGCTTTTTACAGACTAATGAGATTACACCAACCCACGGGTATCTGGCTACTTTTTTTGCCCTGCCTTTTTGGAATCCTTTTAGCAAAAAAATTTTCATACGAAACAAAACCTTACTGGGAACTTTGCTGGATTATTTTTTTATTTTTTATCGGATCAGTAGTGCTGCGCTCCGCTGGTTGCGTGATTAATGATTTACTTGATCAGAAATTTGATGAATTGGTTACGCGAACAAAAATTCGTCCACTCGCTGCACGAGAAATTTCTCGTAGTTCGGCAATTATTTTACTGGGATTTTTGTTGCTAATCGGCCTGCTAATTTTGCTGCAATTTAATTTACCAACAATCGTGAGTGGCTTCGTTGCGCTTGGCTTGATGGCGAGTTATCCGCTAATGAAACGCATCACTTACTACCCGCAAATTTTCCTCGGACTAACTTTCAATTTTGGCATTTTAATGAGTAGTTTGGCGATGATAAAAACCATCAATCTCAGCATTCTTCTTCTTTATTTTTCGGCGATTATTTGGACGGTAATTTACGACACAATTTACGCCTTCCAAGACATTGAAGACGACCTGCGTTTCGGCATAAAATCAACAGCGATTAAATTCCAAAAGCAGCCGAAAGAAATTCTAAATTTACTTTGTCTGGTAATGCTTTTTGGCCTTATTTTATGCGGGCTCTCTGCTAATTTTAAATTAGGATATTTTTTCGTAATTTTACTTTCTTGCTCGACACTAATCGCCCAAATCAAGAAGTGTGATTTGCGACAAAATTCCTTAGCGCTTTTTAAGGCGAATATTTGGATCGGTGTCGGAATAGTTTTTGCAATTTTAATCGGATGAAAATCGGAATTCTCGGCGGAAGTTTTAATCCTCCTCACCATGGACATCTTTACCTCAGCAACCTGGCTTTGCAGCGCTTAAAGCTCGATCAAATTTGGTGGGTTATCACTGAGAAAAATCCGCTAAAAAGCACAAAAGATTACGAGTCGCATACGGCGCGAATGCAGAAGTGCCTAGCACTAATCGACCATCATCCAAAAATTAAAATTTTGCAGAGTAGCGAGATTTATACCGAAAAATTAATCATCCGGCTGAAGGCAAAACATAAAAACCATCGCTTCACTTTTGTCGTCGGCGCTGACGTTTTAGAGAAATTCCATCTCTGGAAAAATTTTAAAAAAATAATTTCTGGAATTGATTTGGCGATTTTTTCGCGCGGCGATTTTTTGCTGAAAATGCAAAAATTTCCGGTGCAGAAATTTGTTAAAACCGCGAATCGTTACTCAATTTTTTTTACTAAAAATAATCACCTTTCTTCGACTGAATTACGGGCCTCATCTTCGCTTTTGCAAAAATGAAAAATCGAAAAATGAGACAAAATAATAACAAATGACTTATATTATCGACACCCATTGCCACCTTGATTTGATTGAAGAAAAAGGGCTCTTGCTTGACCAAATCGTCAAAAATTGCACAGAAAATAACGTGCGCATTTTGCAGACAATTTGCACGCGAATTACCGAGATCGACAAGATTCTTTCTTACACCAAGAAACATGATTTTATTTACGCTTCTGTTGGCATTCATCCCTGCAATGTAACTGATCAACCGCAAGTAAAAGCGGAAGAAATTGTCGCGCTTTGCAATGCCAATCCGAAGATCATTGGTATTGGCGAAACTGGTCTCGATTACTATCATGACAAGAGTACAATTTTACTTCAAAAGGCTTCATTTCTTGAACATATTCAGGCTTCGCGCGAAACGAATTTGCCTTTGATTATTCACTCGCGCGATTGCGATTTCGACATGATTTCAATTTTAAAATCCGAACAAAAATCACAAAAATTTCCGGCGTTGTTACATTGTTTTTCGAGCACCGAAGAATTGGCGCGAGCCGCTCTAGATCTAGGAATTTACATCTCAATTTCTGGAATCGTCACTTTCAAAAATGCTACGCAACTGCAAGAAATTGTGAAGTTCGTTCCGCTTGAGTTTCTACTGGTTGAAACCGATTCGCCTTATCTTGCGCCAACACCATTTCGTGGCCAAACTAATCAACCAGCCTTCACCAAATTTGTTGTCGAAAAAATTGCAGAATTGAAGGGCGTTAGTTTTGAAGAGGTGGCGCGGATAACTACGGAGAATTTTTTTAGAATCTTTAAATCTGTAAAAAGAATTTAGCTGTCTTGAGGCCTTGATCTGTCTGGTCAAAACAAGGTGATTGTCTAAATAACTTATAACTTAAAGCGCCATCTCCACAAAAGCAGAAATCCGAGAAAAATTAATCCAATTTCAGGCGCTCAATCAAATCACGAATCTGGGCGATCTCGCTAAATTTAATCATTATTTTTCCACTCTGTCTGAAGGCGTTGTAGGAAATCTTTACTTCGGAGCCGACGAGGTCGGTAAGTTCATTTTCGAGGAGAACAACTTGGCCACTATTAATGAAGCGAATCTTAGACTCTGTTCGCACGAGAAGCGGTGTGCTCTTATTAATTTTTTCGATTTTTTCGTCACGAACTAGAGACTCAATGTCGCGAACATTTAGCGACTCTTCTAAAATTCTCTTCGCTAATTCTTGCGGGTTATTTGAGTTAATTAATGCGCGCGCGTGACCCATTGAGATCTTTTTCTGACTCAAAAGATTTTGCACTTCTTTCGGCAAATTACGCAGGCGCAAAATGTTGTTAACATGGCTGCGACTCTTGCCAATTTTTTTTGCAATTTGCTCGTAGGTGTAAGCAAACTCATCCATTAATCTTTGATAACCTTCCGCCTCTTCGAGCAAAGAAAGGTCCTCACGCTGAATGTTCTCGATCAGCGCCAGCTCTAGCGCTTCGTGATTGTTAATTTTTTTAATGACGGCTGGAATTTCTTTTAATCCGGCTAGTTTTGCAGCGCGAAACCTTCTTTCTCCAGCAATAATTTCATAGTCACCTTCGTCTCCCGATGTGCGTAAAATAATTGGCTGAAGCACGCCATTTAATTTTATTGAATCTGCCAATTCTTGCAGCTCTTCTTGATTAAAAAATTGACGCGGCTGGTAAACTCCAGCGGTAATTTTTTCGAGCTCAACCATTCGCACAAAACCGTGACTGCGGTCAATTGCCTCTGATTGTTGAAGCTTACTCTCACCTAGTAGTGCGGATAATCCGCGACCTAATCTTTTTTCTTGAATTTCCTGCATTTTTCTCCTGTTGTAAAATTCTGAAATCACTCCATACAAAACGTAATTTCCCAAACAGGAAATAGCAAAGAGCCAAAAAACATGAGAAAATCTATTTCTGCTGCGTCACGACTTTTTTCAACAAAACCTCTTGGATTTATCACTGAAGAAGTTCGGAGGTCTGGGTTTTTAAACTTGAGTGGCGGCAAGATTCGTAGCGACGAAGAGGTTCAAAAAATTGTAGAAGAACTTGCTCTCAACAGAGGAATTGTAAAAAGTCTTGGAGTTGGAAGCGGCAATCTTGGGCCAAAAGCCGCAAAACATTTTGCCGATTTTTTAAAAACAGATGTGGATGTGGAATCGATTTATTTTGATCAAAATAATTTTGGCGATGAAGGGGCGATAGAATTGGCGAGGGCCCTTGAGAAGAATACAACTCTGCGAAACCTTGATTTATCCAAAAATAACATTGGTAAAAATGGCGGTAAGGCGATCGCTCAAATGCTCGCGGCAAATAAAGGTTTAGAAAGTTTGCATCTAGGCGGCAATAAGAAGCTGCTAAAGAATGATTTCTTTTTTTTTAATGGCTTTGCTACCGCACTTGCTTACGCAATAGAAGAAAATACGTCTCTAAAAATTTTGCGCTTTAATCCAGAAAGATCTCCCGAAACTTCTTTTTTGGGTAAAATTAAGGGAGCGCTCGAAAAGAATTCCGCACTAAAACTTGTAACATTTTATAAAGCCGGTCGCGCAATATTTGATATTCCGGCAGAAGAAGTTGAAATCGAAAATAGCAATCCGCAGCAGGTTGAAGACGCGGTGAAAGATTATTCAACGTTACTGCTAACCAGATTAATTAGAGCAATTAATGCTGGCAATCCAGGGGCAAAATTTGACGAAAAAATCTTGTCAAATCTTAGGCAGCAATCTCACGAAAAAACGCAGGAAATACTTCTTAATGATCTTACTAATTCAGAAAGAATTGCTTTTGCAAAACACTGGCATTCGCCATTTCATCAAACAACCAGTCAAAAATTAAGGGATTTTGACGGCGCACACTGGCCTCCAATATTTGGCTCGAGAGAAATACCGATTCCGCCCTATGTTACAAAGGAAGATGGCTGGAAATTAATAACTTTAGTCAATGCCAACGAGCTTAAACGAGAAGGGAAAGATCTTGAACATTGCGTCGGCAGCTATGCTTCTCAATGCATGAGTGGAAGCTCTCACATAGTCTCGGTGGCTAGCGGTGACAGCTCTGTTTCTACTATTGAACTGAAAATAAATGGTAACTCTCTTGTTACAAAACAACATTTCGGCAAAAAAAATAAACCGCCGTCAGAAAAATCAGAAAAATCTTTGGAATGGCTGCTAAAAGAAGTAAGTAGAAAAGATGGGTCTGTGAAAATTGATCACGCTAAAATAAGAGAATTTCAAGACGAAGCGGGGAAAGCAAAAAAAGGAAATTTTTTACAAGCAAATTTGGGCTTCGATCCTTTGGACGACAATAAATATTCTGAGATATTTCGTGTGTTTAAAAAACAGATGCTTCCAAGGGGAGAGTTTGAAATACCTACCTTAACCAGCAATTTCCTGAATAAATTGCTTGGACAAGTGATGTTTAGAATTGATGAAAAAGAAATCACTTTAAAGTCGGTGGATGAGATAAAAAAGAACGAGGCGCAACAACATAAAATTAAATCCGGAATTCAAGGCAGCGCTGATAAAATTTTTGGCAAAAAAGATGGCCCGAAAGTTACCGTCTTCATTGAGGATGACAAAGTTTATTTCCGCACCACAAGTCTAGAAACCCTAGAAAAATTAAAGACATTGTTCGAAGGAAAATTCGAACAGAGGGAAGATGGCCTTTTAATCAAAGGAGGTGAAGATGGTTTGGATCCGCAATCGGTTAGAAAAATTATGACCTCGAAGGCCCTGGAACTCAAAAGAGAAAAAGGACAAAAACCAAAAAGCAAACAACTTTTCTCTAGAGACGGTTCAGATTCAGAAAAAGAAGAACCCAAATCAACAATCAGCAATCCCATTCTCGGAAAAGAAAGTAACGATCAAGATTTATGGAGAAAATAAAAGACCCTCTTGCAGTTTATAAAAATCTAACAAAAAAACGCGCTCATTCCTTACCCAAAAAATGCTTTCTGGCGCTTACTTAGAAAGACCCACAAGAAGATTGCGCGTCTTCACTTATTAAATTTAAAACCCCCCCCTCTCATGGAATTAATGCAAAACAGCGAAGGTAATTCTTTTATCTTGGCGACTATTCTGATCTATTTTACTGGGTTAATGTATCTCGGATACCAAGCTTTCAGAAAGACAAAAACTTTCTCTGATTATATTTTAGGAAGTAGAAAACTTGGCCCAGTTGTTGGCGCGATGAATGTTGGCGCTTCAGATATGAGCAGCTGGCTATTGATGGGCCTTCCTGGCGCTTTTTATCTTCACGGAGTTAATCAAGTTTGGATTGTAATTGGCTTGATTGTTGGCTCTTATTGTAGCTGGAAAATCATCGCTAAACGCCTCAGAAGATACACCGAAATTTCTGGTGACGCCCTTACCATCACCTCTTTTCTTGAACACCGCCTTGAAGACAAGAGTAGAATTCTCAACATCTCTACTCTCGTCGTAATTATTTTCTTTTTCACAATTTACATCGCTGCGGGGTTTACCGGCAGCGCAAAATTATTCTCCGCAATCTTTGGAATCTCTTACTTCTCTGCCCTTGTTTTATCTTGCATTGGCATTGTTTCTTACGCCTTGCTTGGCGGATTTTTGGCGGTTAGTTATGCCGATTTATTCCAAGGGATATTGATTTTTTGTGTGCTGTTATTCGTGCCATTTTTTATTGTTGGCACTTCTGATTTAACTGCCTCAGATTTTGTTGCGAAAACTATCGCAATGGCGCCGAGTCATGTTGATCCATTTTACGGACTGGACTTCCTCGGAATTTTAGGCTTTTTTGCTTGGGGCCTGGGCTATTTTGGACAGCCGCACATCATCTCAAAATACATGGCGATTAAAGATCCGCACCGCATTGATCTTGCGAGAAAAATCTGCATTTCTTGGATGACTTTGTCGATGGCTGGAGCTGCAATAATTGGGCTTTTGGGTTTCGTTTATTTCGCCGACACTCCTTTGAAAGAACCAGAAACGGTTTTCATCGCAATGTCTCATTCGATCTTTCACCCAATCATTATCGGCGTGTTGGTTGCTGCGATTGTCTCTGCAACAATGAGCACCACCAACGCACAAATCATCATTTGCTGCAGTGCACTCAGTGAAGATTTTTACCGCCACTTCATCAGAAAAAATGCTGCGAATAAAGAGATGCTTTTTATTACTCGCATGTGGGTTGTTGTTGTTGCCTTGATCGCGATGCTTATCGCCGCCGATCCAACTGCCAGCGTTCTTGCCTTGGTAGGCCGTGCTTGGGCTGGGCTTGGAGCTGCTTTTGGCCCAATTGTTCTTCTTTCGCTCTACTGGAAAAAAACGACAAGATTTGGCGGAATCGCCGGAGTTATCTCTGGAGCCACGGGCGCAATAATCTTCAGCAAAATGTCCTTCATTTCTTACGAAATTTTGCCGGCATTTGTGCTTTCATTCCTTACCATTGTGATGGTGAGCTTAATGACTCCACACCAAGTTCCCCATAAGGTTTCAGCCGACTTCAAAAGGCTTGATGCGATGAACGAATAAGTTTTAAATTCGTAAAATATTAATCAGGGCCCGCCTTGAACTCTCGAGGTTCGGGGCGGGCCTTAATAATTTAAACCGCTAAGAAAAATGAAAAACCTCAACGAAGATGCAAAAATTCTTGCCAAAGAATGGATGAAGAAATCGAAGAAATACCAATCGATTTCAGATAAGGTTTACGCCGCAAAAATGGATAAATTTTTTCAGAATTCTGCGGATAAATCTTTCGTAATTTCAATGATGGATAAGGCTTTCAGGCCTAAAAAAACAGAGGACATCGCGACGATTATTGGCGAGATTCCTAATCTTAATTTTTTGAGCTTCATCGAAAAAAGATTGGTCAATCTCTACAACTTAACTAGAAGCTTTGCTCATCCGATTGCCATTCCACTAATTAAACAATTCATCTACCTCACCACTTCAAAATATGTTTTATTTGGCTCAGATAAAATCTTGGGAAAACGCATCGCAAAAAATTTAAAAAATAGCCTGAACACCAATCTTAATCGGGTTGGTGAACTTCTTCTTGGTGAAGAGGATGCAGAAAAAAGAACGAACCAATATATTAAAGATCTTCAAAATCCTGCGATCAATTGCATCTCGATTAAAATCTCTACGATTTACTCGCAGATCAGCTCAATCGGGTTCGAACAAACGGTCGAAGCCTTGGTCGAAAAAATCAGCATCATCTATCAGGCGGCACAAGATAACCAATATGTTTGTCCAAAAACCGGCAAAAAATCAAACAAACTTGTTAATTTCGACATGGAAGAATTTCGTGATTTGTCGATCACGGTTGAAACTTTCATTCGCGCTTTGAGCAAACCAGAATTCAAAAACCTAACTGCCGGGATCGCTCTACAGGCATACCTTCCCGACTCATTCATATACCTACAAAAAATTACCGCTTGGGCCAAAGAAAAAGTTAAAAATGGCGGAGCCCCTGCTCGAGTAAGAGTCGTAAAGGGCGCGAACATGGACATGGAATTGTTTGAGGCTTATGAAAAAAATTGGGCGTTAGCTCCTTTTTCAATCAAGGCAATGACTGACGCGAACTATAAGCGCATGCTTGAATTCGCCCTCGAAAAAGAAAATATCAACGCCGTTAGAATTGGCGTGGCTTCGCATAATCTTTTTGATATCGCCTACATCTACTTAACCGCCAAAGAAAATGGCACACTCAACCTCGTCACGTTTGAAATGCTTAGTGGCATGTCTGAACATGTTTCAAAAATGTTCGCGCAAGAATTCAACATGAACGTGCTGATTTATTTACCATTTGGCAGCAAAGAAGATTTTATCAGTGCGATTGGATATTTAGTGCGTCGTCTCGATGAAAACACTTCGCGTGATAACTATCTTCGCTACGTTAATGGCCTCAATAAGGAAAATTTGAAGATGCTCGAAGAGAAATTTGAAGAATCTCTATATCTAAAAAAGAAAAATGAGTTTGCTGTAAACCGCACACAAAATCGCCTGAGCGAAAATTTCTCAACCGATCCAAAAACCTTCGGAAAGTCTTACAAATCAGAGGCTGACACCGATTTTGCTCTACAAAATAACTGCGAATTCGCAGCAAGGATCAAAGAAAAATGGCAAAATATTTCCGGACTAACTGTGAATGCAGTAATCAATGGTAAAGACATCGCGCCAACTGACGAAACTTATAAAATTAAAGATCACAGCACCGATGGAAAAGTCGTCGGATTCTACCGTGGAGCCACAGTTGAAGAAGCCAGAGAGGCCCTTGCTTGTGCGTCAGAGAATACTTCTTGGAGAAATCTTTCCGTAGAAAATCGCTTAGAAATCATCGCTAAAGTTGTGGATAATTTTAGAAATAGACGCGGCGATTTAATGGGCGCGATCGCTCTAGAAACAGGAAAGCCCTTCATTGAAAGCGATCCAGAAATCACCGAGGCAATCGATTTCGGCAATTTTTACAGCCATAGCTTGCTTGTAATGCGCAGTGAAAATCCTGACACAAAATACACAGCGAAAAAAAATGTTTTGGTTCTTAGCCCCTGGAATTTTCCTCTTGCCATTCCAGCTGGTGGAATCTTCGCAGGCTTAATTGCGGGCAGTAATGTCATTTTCAAACCGTCAAACTTCGCCACCTTCGTCGGCTATGAATTAGCAAAATGCTTCTGGGATGCAGGCGTGCCAAAAGATGTGCTGCAATTTATTCCGATCTTCAACTCGGAGGTCGCAATGGAAATGACCAAGAGTAAATTGCTTGAAATGATTGTATTCACTGGCGGCACCAATACTGCACTCTCAATCATCAAGAGTAATCCGATGGTCAAAATGATTGCAGAAACTGGCGGCAAAAATGTTACAATTGTTACAAAATTTGCTGACAAGGATCAAGCGATCAAAAACGTTCTTCACTCAGCATTTTCTAACTCTGGACAAAAATGCTCGGCCACTTCGCTTTTAGCTCTGGAAAAAGAAATCTACGAAGATGAAAAATTCTTGCACACCCTTGTTGATGCCACAAAAAGCCTGACTCCTGATGGCGCCTGGAATTACAAAACCAAGGTTAATCCTTTGATCAGAAAACCTTTGGCCGATTTGGATTACGCCCTAACTCAAACTGAGCCTCATGAACGCTGGCTTCTAAGGCCTCAATGTTTGAATGATACTCAGACTCTTTGGACACCTGGCCTAAAAATTGGCACGAGAATGGGGGATAAAAGTCACGTAACCGAGTTCTTTGGCCCAGTTTTAACGATCATGAAAATCGATAGTTTGGATCATGGAATCGACTTGGTAAACAGCACTGGCTATGGCTTAACATCCGCTTTGGAAAGTTTGAATGAAGATGAACAACTCCTGTGGAAAAATTCAATTCAAGCTGGGAATCTTTATATTAACCGCTCTTCAACCGGTGCCGTTGTTGAACGCCAACCTTTTGGCGGAATGAATAAATCCGCCTTTGGAATCGGAATTAAGGCCGGAGGATTGAATTATATTTATCAATTCTTTGATTTCGAAAATGGCTCTAAAACCACCCCTTACAACACCTCTTGCGACATCGAGACTGACGGATACAACTTAAAAAATGTTACCCAAGACATGGCAAAAGAAGATAGACTTAACATTTTGCCGACATTTCGAAATTATATCGGCTCTTACAACAACTTCTTTTCGAAAGAGATCGATTACCAAAAAATTCCCGGTCAATCAAATATCACCCGCTTCTTGCAACTACCTGATCTCGCAATTCGAGCCGACTCTTCGGCCTCTATAAAAGATCTAATTCTTGCAATTCTTGCAGCAAAACTTTGCGTCAAAGAGGTTGGGGTAAGTTTAGAAAATGAAAATCTTTTAATTGAAATTGAAAAAATTTCTCCGGCAATTTTGTGGCATACCACTGTTGTAACTGAAAAAAATGAAGACTTTCTATTGCGCATGGAGCGATTCAAGCGCGTAAGATTTATTGGCAGCAATGAATCTGACTCACTCAAAAATCATGCCGCAAAAAGCGGAATGGCAGTAATTAGCGAAAGCGTGGTTTACCAAGGTCGCATCGAATTACTTAACTACCTGCAAGAACAATCCGTAAGCAATAACTACCATCGCTTTGGCTATATCGCCCAATCTCCAGAATTTTTCGGGTCTTGAGTCTGGGGAGATAGCTCGGGGCGGAATAAGTTTAGAAAGTTTTTTATCGACTTAGGAAGTTCACTGGATCAATCCTGGCATTTTCAGTGGTAAACTATTTATAACCCCTCGGCCAGTAAAAAGTTTTCATGTGAAACCGCGTGGATTAAATCTCTACGAGCTTCAAAACCTCTTTTGCTAATCCCAAATAAGCTTGAGCTCCGGAGGATTTTGGATCATAAATAAGGCCGGGTAAGCCGTGAGATGGCGCCTCAGATAACTTAATATTGCGCGGAATTACGTGACTAAAAACTTTCTCTTTTAAAAAATCTCGAACATCAGACTCAACTTGCTCAGTCAACTTATTGCGACGGTCATGCATGGTCAGAATTATTCCCGTGATCGTTAGGTGGTGGTTTAAATTATCCTTAATCAAATCAAGAGTTGTGAGCAAATGACTCAAGCCCTCTAGCGAAAAAAACTCACATTGCATAGGGATCAAAACAGAGTCTGAGGCAACTAAAGAATTTATAGTTAAAATTCCAAGCGAAGGAGGGCAGTCAATGAGAATATAATCGAAGTCGTGAATGAGTTTTTTTAGAGCGCGTCGTAACAAATATTCTCTTTTTTCAACATTTACCAATTCAATTTCGCAAGCCGACAGATCAACGGTGGAGGTGATAATTTTTAAGTTAGGAATCTTGGTTGGAACCAGAGCCTGATCAATGTGGCATTCGCCAATTAGAATCTCGTAAATAGTCTTCTGTCTTTGAGATAAAGATATACCAAAGCCCGTACTGGCATTACCCTGCGGATCAGCATCAATTAATAAAACTTTCTTTTCTAACATCGCCAAAGCGGCGGCAAGATTGACCGCAGTTGTGGTCTTTCCAACTCCGCCTTTTTGATTTACAATTGAAAAAATCTTGGCGCGTTTTGGGTGCATAATATTGAATAATTGAAACCTGAAACAGCTCGGTAGCAGATAAATCAAAACCTAAAAAGTGATTTTTCCCTGTCAAATGTTTCGATGGTGACGCAAAAATATTTCGTAAAAATTATTTTGGTTCACAAGATAAATTAAACTAGATTAAAGCTCTCGCAATCCAGCTAAACTCGCCATATGTTAACTGTAAGAATTGGTCGCGTTGGTTTACATGATTAATTTGGATTTGCCCTCCATTAACCATGTAAACTTTGTCTCTCATGAAAATTCACACAAGACCGCGATCAACTCTAACCGATCGGGAAGAGCTTTGGAAATTGCATTGCACTCGCAAACACAGCCAATCTGAGTTGGTAGAGATAT
>CAMBES010000005.1 GCA_945865855.1 Rhizobium sp. Q54
CCTAAATTTTTTCTCTGCTTTAAAATTTTTAAACCAGCAGCTACGAAGGCACGATTTAAGCCAGTTAAAGACATCACATCGCAAACAGTTCCAAGTGCGACGAGGTCGAGAAGATTCAAAAGATTCGGCTCTTTTTTTTGCGCGTAAAAATTTTCTTCACGCAATTTTTTATTGATCGCGACCACAAATAAAAACGTCACGCCGGCAGCGCAAAGATTTTTGTGCGGGAATTTTTCGTCGAGTAAATTTGGATTAATCACCGCGATCGACTGAGGTTTTTCAAGAACTCCGAGATGGTGATCGATCACGATAATATCCAGGCCCACAGCGGCTGCATCTTCGAGCGGCTTGAAAGAGACAGTGCCGCAATCAAGCGTGATTACCAAATCTGTTCCGGATTTTTTTAGATTTAAAAGCGCCTGCGAATTCGGTCCGTAACCTTCCAAAACGCGATCAGGAATGTAGATGTCGGCATTAACTCCCGCCTCGCGGAAGAAGCGCTTAAGCAAGGCTGAACTTGTCGCGCCGTCAACATCATAATCAGCAAAAATCGTGATTTTTTTTCGCGCGTGAATTGCCGCAATCACGTGAGCCACCGCCTTTTCCATGTCGTTTAATTCAAACGGATCTGGCAGTGAAGTTTTAATTTTTGGCTCAAGAAAATTTTCGATTTCACCCAAAGAAATTTCGCGCGCAGAAAGTAGATTACTCAAAACTTCTGAGATCTCAAAACGCTGTAAAATAGCCAACGCGTGACGTTCGTCAAAAGTTTTTTGATGCCAGTTGCGACCTAGGATTGAGATTTTTTGAGATTGGTTCATTAAATTAGTTTAATTTCACTGACATACCACTTGCTCGCAACGCTCAAATTTAATTTCTCGAGAAGTTGAGATTTTTTTAAATCGTGATTGCCACACGCCACCAGAACCTGCTTAGCGCCTTTTAATTTAGCTTGAGACATAATTTCATTTAATAACTTCAAACCAACCGACAGCCACAAATCCGACGACTTCACGCAAAAATCGTCAATCATTAAAGTCGGCCCTGCATCATAAACTTCCGGCGGAGAAATTATTTTTCCGATTACGAAACCGCGGTGATCTTCTGCGCACAAAGTAATCACATTTTCTTTTTCGATTTCTTCGGCAAACCACTTCGCTTGAATCGCATCAGAATTTATTGCCATTTTCCAAAATTGCTTTTGGTGTTTTTCGTAAGTAAGCCGCTTGGAGTGGCTTAAATCAACCATCCAAGCAACGTCTTGTTTTGTAGCGGGGAAAATTTTCATCATTTTTTAGCTTTCTTCTTAACTGGTTTTTTCTTCCCAATTTCTGCGCCAATTTTCCAAACCCCCTTCTCCAAAAATGCCTCAATAGTTTGGCGGTTGGCTTTGTTTAGTAGGTTGGAGTGAGAGATTTTACTCGTCTTGGAATGCTCTAAAAGTGTGACAATTTTTTTGCCTTCTAAATAAGAGAGGCGTTTGTGGTAGCTGTTACTTAGTGCTTTGCTGACGATTTCTTCCATGATTTTTGAGACGCCTTTTTTGTCGAATTCTTTGAAGGCGTCGTAATATTTTTGGCGGTCGATGAATTTAATATTCATTGGCACAAAACCTTCGCGGATTAACAAATAATTGTTAAGGATGCGACCGATGCGACCGTTGCCGTCAACAAAAGGGTGAATATTTTCAAAAGTTAAATGTAGGCGGGCGATGCGTTTTTCGATGTTTTCGTGGTGCGATCCGTGGTAGTCGGCGAGCATTTCTTCGAGCAGACCAGTGATTTCTTTTGGAGCTGGTGCGATGTGGTTGGCGACTTTTACGTATTCGTTATTTTTGCGGAATCTGCCAGCGATGTTGTCGCGAATGTTTGAGAGTAACATTTTGTGTAGAGACAAAATTACCTCGAGGGTGAGCTCTTTTTCTTTGGCTTTTTTTTCGATGTAGCCCACGACGCGGGCGAGGTTTTTTGCTTCGAAAATTTCGCGCTCGGTGATGTAGCGGTCGAGGTCGATTTGCAGAAGAATTTTTTCAGTTTCTTCAAGCGAGAGAGTGCTGTTTTCAATGGCGTTGGAGTTGTAAACTTGCTCGCCGATTTCGGTTTCTGAGATTAATTTTAGCAAAGCTTCTTTGCCATTAGCGGCCTTGAAATATCTTTGGCGCAGAGAGGCTAATTTGTTTAAACATTCACTAGGCTTTTTCATGTTTTTTGGGTGTGGGTTGATTTATCTCGTTCACGTTATTTCGTTAAAAACAGTGAAAATAAAGAAGAATTTGGTGTTAGTTCACGATTATTTCAAATAATCCGTTAAAAGATTCCTAAAGCGCCAACCAGAATCAGGCGTAAAGCGAGCATTAAAACTAAAGTAGTGGCGATTAGGCGGAAGGTTTTTTCGGAGATTAAGTCGAGAAGTTTAGTGCCCATTAAAGTGCCAAGATAGGCTGCAATTACTGAGCCGAGAATTAATAGAGACCAAGTCGCAAGAGAAAATCCGAGGAAGAAAAAGACAATAATTTTTGCTAAGTGAATGGCGCTTTGCATTACGGCTTGGGTGCTAACCATTGGTTTTTTTTCGAGCTTTTCGGCGAGCAAAAGTGAACCAACCAAAGTGCCAATGGCGCCAACAAATAAGCCAATTGAACAGCTGATGAAACCGACGACAAACCACTTGCCGCGGAAGTAAAAATTAGCAGAAAATTTTGGGGAAATCGTGATTAAAATAATGAAAAGTCCGAGCAAAAAATTGAACCAATTTTCGGGCAAAGGGGTTAAATAAAAACAGCCAACCACTCCACCCAGAAGCGCTCCAATAATGGCCTCGCGTCCAATTTTCCAATCGATATTTTTGCGCAAAACAAAAGCGCGAGTGGCGTTGCTTGAAAGCTGAATAATGGCGTGAAGGGGAATCAAAACTTCCATTTGAAAAATCTGCGCCATTACCGCAAGCAGCATTGTACCACCCAAGAAACCAAGGGATGCTGAGATGATTGCACCAATGAATGAGGCCCCGTAAATCAGGTAAAAATAATTTTCGAAGATTGGCATTGATTGATTTATTTTAGTTTTTTTAACGAGCTGTCGCGCAACAGAGATTGCAGCTGAATAATGGCAACCTCGTTTAGTTTTAAAAGTCGTTGTGATTGGGTTAATTTTTGACTAATCAATTCCGCATTCAAACTTTCTAAATTAGCTAAACAAATGAGCTGAGTTACGTCGGCGTAGTCGCGCAAATTTCCTTCAAGTTTGGGATTATTTTTGCACCATTCTTTTGCAGTCACTCCGAATAAAGCTTTGTTGAGCAAATCAGCTTCGGTGGCAAAAATAATATTAGCCGCATCTTGGGAGATTTGTGGCGGAATCAAATGCTCGGAAATCGCGTCAGTGTGAATGCGGTAATTAATTTTGGTCAGCATGGCTTGGCGTCCCAGCCCAGAGAGAGCCTTTTATTTTCTTCCTCTTTGAGGCGTTGAAATTCTTTGATTAGGTAAAGTTTGAACTCAGCTGAAATCCAAGAGGCGAATTCGAGAGCGATGTCGCGGTGGGCGAAGGTGCCGCCAGTTTTTTCGCTTTTAGAAACTATTCCAATTGCATTGGTATTCTCGATCCACTTGCTAGGAGAGAGTACAAAAGCATTGGCTCCAGCTTCTTGCCAAAAGGAGTCGAATTCGACCCCTTTAAAATTCGGATTATTAATTTTTTCCCACGGGCCAAGAAACTCGATCGTGCTTTTTGATCTCATCCAATTTTTTACGACATCTTTTGGCTAATTAGAATTCTTGTGGCGGGCGATGTCAGTTAAGGAAATGTAATCTTCATTGCCAATTCTAGTAATTGAAACTGGCAATCCTTTTGCGGTAATTTTTTTCATGATTTTTTGGGTTTGTTGTTGTGATGAATTTCGCAGGTGCTTTGTGTAGCACCTGCTTGCGACACTCGAATTTAATTTCTTAAGAAAGTCGATATTTTTCTAATTAGACCAGAAATGAAAAACTATTTACGGTTATTCTAGATTTTGTCGTAAGAAATTTTTTCTTTTTTCGCCCCTGGGTGCGTCACCGCGCCAAACCTTGCAGAGCCTACGGTTTGAGCGTATTTCCACAAAGTTCCTGACTGATAGTCATTTTCTCTTGGCCGCCATGCAGCCTTGCGAGAGATGATTTCAGAGTCACTTAGAGCAACATCGATTGTGCCTTTGATGGCGTTAATGGTGATTTGATCGCCGTCTTTTAAGAGCGCGATCATGCCGCCGATTGCGGCTTCGGGAGAGATGTGGCCGACGCAGAATCCTCTAGTGCCGCCAGAAAATCTTCCGTCGGTAATTAAAGCGACTTTGCTGCCCATTCCTTGACCGTAAATCGCCGCGGTAGTCGCTAACATTTCACGCATTCCTGGGCCGCCACGTGGGCCTTCGTAGCGAATTAATAAAACATCGCCTTCCTTGTAACTTTTACGCTCGACTGCTTTGAAGCACTCTTCCTCGGAATCGAAACATAAGGCGCTACCAGTAAAAATTTGCGCATCTCCTGACATTCCAGCAACTTTTACAACAGCGCCATCCTCAGCTAAATTGCCTCGCAGCGTTACAACCCCGCCGGTCGGCGATAATGGTTTTTCTGGACGGTAAACCACATCTTGGTTTTCGTTGAACTGAATATCTTTTAAATTTTCGGCCATGGTTTTGCCGGTGACCGTCAGACAATCCCCGTGGATGTAGCCCCCATCGAGCAGAAGTTTTAAAATCATTTGTACGCCACCAGCTTCAAATAAATCTTTGGCGACATATTTTCCGCCCGGTTTCATGTCGGCGATGTAGGGGGTTTTTTTAAAAATTTCTCCGACGGCAAAAATATCAAAATCAATTCCGCATTCATTGGCAATCGCCGGCAAATGAAGAACAGCGTTGGTTGAGCCTCCTGTCGCGGCAACGATTGTTGCGGCATTTTCAAGAGATTTTCTGGTAACGATGTCGCGCGCTTTGATATTTTTTTCGAGCAAATTCATCACCGCTTTTCCAGATTGATAAGCATATTCGTCGCGTGATTCATAAGGCGCTGGCGTACCTGAAGATCCAGGAAGTGCGAGCCCCATTGCTTCAGAAACGCAGGCCATGGTGTTGGCGGTAAATTGTCCGCCACACGCGCCAGCACTTGGACAAGCAGCTTTCGTGAGAATCTGCAAATCTTCTTCCAGCATTTTTCCAGCATCTCTTTGCCCTACGGCTTCAAAAACATCAACGATTGTAACATCTTTTCCTTTGAACCTTCCCGGAAGAATTGAGCCACCATACATAAAGACTGAAGGCACATTCAAACGCACCATTGCCATCATCATTCCGGGCAAAGATTTATCGCAGCCTGCTATTCCGACTAGGGCGTCATAGCAATGTCCGCGCACTGTTACCTCGATTGAGTCGGCGATAACTTCGCGCGAAACGAGTGAAGACTTCATGCCCTGATGTCCGTTGGCGATACCATCTGTAACTGTGATTGTCGTGAATTCACGCGGTGTTCCACCAAAATCTTTTACGCCTTTTTTTGCTGGTTGGGCTTGGCGCTGAAGGGCGATGTTACAAGGCGCGGCTTCATTCCAAGCGCTGACAACTCCGACGAAAGGTGAGGATAAATCTTCATCCGTCAAACCCTGCGGATATAAGTCAGTCTTGATGTTATAAAGCATCGTCTTGCGCCCTTCGCAACCGTGCGAATTGGTGACGTAGCGGGAAGGAAGTTTTGATTTGTCGAATTTTGTCATTTGTAAAAGTTCAATAATTTAGCTCGATAAGTTTATCTTCAATCTTCCTGGACCATCTTCCCGGACCATCCTTTTTAAAGTTGGGATGGCCCAGAGAAAATCGCGAATAACAAAATCTTACGAAGAAATATTTACTGAGCTTCTTTTGCGCGCATCAGGCTGCGGTAACGCGCTACACTTGCATTATGCTCTTGGATAGTCGAAGAAAAAACATGGTCTCCCGATCCACTGGCGACGAAGAAAATATAATCAGTTTGCATTGGATTTAGCACAGCTTTGAGCGAGGCAACTCCTGGATTGCATATTGGTGCCGGCGGCAGGCCGTAAATATGGTAGGTGTTAAAAGAAGAGTTATTCTGAATGTCACTAACTCTGATTGGGCGCTCGAGCTGCTTATTTCCAAAAGTGAAAGAATAAATAATCGTTGGATCAGATTGTAGTTTCATACCTTTGCGCAAACGATTCACAAATACTGAGGCAACTTTGCCGCGCTCACTTTCAATGCTGGTTTCGCGCTCAACTATCGAAGCCAAAATTACTGCCTGCTCTTTGGTTTTGATTGGAATTGACTGATCGCGCCGCTCCCACAATCCGTCGACATTCCTCTTCATAGCTTCTTGCATGCGCCTGACTATTTCCGCCTTGGTATCGTTGTAAGAATAGAAATAAGTCTCGGGCAATAATGAGCCTTCTTTAATACCTTCTGGCAACTGACCAATTAAGCCCGCGGCTTGCTCAATATTAGTAAGAGCAGAGTGAGTAGAAAGCCCTTCGGCGACAGTAACTTTGCGGAAAGCGATGTTGCCGCGAATCAACTTGTGAAGAATCTTGTAGTAAGAGATGTGCTTCTCAAAAAAATATTCACCGTAACGCACCTTGGGATCTACTCCCTTAATAATCTGGCCGATGTAGAGAAAAGTGTTTGGACTCTTGATGATATTTTCTTGATGCAGCTTATTGACCACTTCACGCAACGTCATTCCTCTTTCCACCATGAAGCGTTTATCCGCTTTGTGGTAAGAATTTGGCGCGTTGAAATACATGATCATGCCAAGCACCAAGACGATGTAGCAAATAACCAACACCGACAAGGTAGCGCAACCGACTAGAATTTTATTTTTGTGATGGCCTTCGCTCATGCAAAACGTTTTAAGATCAGACAAGCATTAGTTCCGCCAAAACCGAATGAGTTAGACATCACGACATCAATTTTTCTTTGTTTTGCTTGCTTGGCGACCAAATCAATATCGCAGCCTTCTGATGGCTCGTCGAGATTAAGAGTTGGTGGCGCAACATTGTCGCGAATTGCTTGAATTGAGAAAATCGCCTCAACCGCTCCAGCAGCGCCAAGTAGGTGTCCGATCGATGATTTAGTCGAAGACATTGAAAGCTTGTAAGAATGGTCGCCAAAAACTTTTTTAACGGAATTAACTTCGATCTCATCACCCATTGGAGTAGAAGTGCCGTGAGCATTGATGTAATCTATATCTTCTGGATTCATGCCGGCATGTTTTAAAGCCAACTTCATTGCATAAGTTGAGCCGCGACCAGAACTTTCTGGAGCGGTAATATGGTAAGCGTCACCCGACATTCCGTAGCCAACAACTTCTGCATAAATTTTTGCGCCACGTTTTTTGGCATGCTCTAATTCTTCAAGCACAACAATACCCGCGCCTTCGCCCATTACAAAACCGTCGCGATTCTTGTCCCATGGACGCGAACCGAGAGTTGGGTTGTCATTAAAATTAGTCGATAATGCACGCAAAGAAGCAAACCCGCCGATGCCAATTTCGCAAATGGCTGATTCAGCACCGCCAGCAATCATAACATCAACGTCGCCATATTCTATCATGCGCGCAGAATCACCAATCGCGTGAGTGCCCGTCGCGCAAGCGGTAACGATTGCATGGTTTGGCCCCATATATCCGTATTTGATTGAAACTTGTCCGGAAGCGAGATTGATCAAACTTTGCGGGATGAAGAAAGGACTGATTTTTTTAATTCCTCTTTCTTTCATTGTTATCGCGGTTTTTTCAATCGCCGGAAGTCCGCCAATGCCGGATCCGATCATCACGCCAGTGCGATATTGCTGCTCTTCTCCTTCTGGTTTCCAACCAGAATCAGCAATAGCTTGATCTGCCGCACCCATCGCAAAATGAATGAAGCGATCCATTTTTTTCTGCTCTTTAATATCAACGTAACTGTCGAGATTGAAGAGGCCTTCTCCGATGCCGCATTTTACTTCGCCGGCAATTTTGCATGGAGATTCTTCGGGATTAAAAATTGTAATGAAACCCAAACCAGATTCACCATTAACTAATTTCGCCCATGTGCCTTCAGCACTTGAAAATAAAGGCGTAACAGCACCAATGCCCGTTACGACAACCCGTCTTTTTTGTGTCATTATTTTGGAGGTTTATTTGAGAACCGAAAAGAAGGTGCGCGTCTTAGAGAAAGAAAAATTTTAGTCAATTTTGTGATGCGAAAAACAATCTTCTTAGCATCACCAACAATCGCCAAAAATTTCTGCCGACGCGCAATTTACTTTTGCCGATTTTCTTGCCGTAATCGTAAAAAATCGGAATTTCATCTAGTCGCGAATCTAATCTTGCCAATTTTATCAAAAGCTCGCAGGTGTAAGTAAATTCCGGCTCTGTGATGAAATTATCTTTTTCTTTGGCAAAAAGTTTTTTCAATTTTTTAACGCTGTAGATGCGATAACCGCTGCTGTAATCTTGCAATTTTTCGCCAGAAATTTTTTTCGCAGCAAAAATATTTTGCAAAAGGAGTGAGGTAGATTTGCTAATAAGTTGGCGATGAATCGGAAAATCTGACATCACGCTATTGCCGCAGAAACGCGAGGCGACAAGAAAATCGAGAGAATTTTTTCTGAAATGTTTAAGCATTTCTTTAAGCTGCTTCGGGTTATGAGTATTGTCCGCATCGAGAGTAATCACCAGATCATCCTTAGCAGTATCATCGGTGGAATTTTTGATCACCTCAAGAAAAAGTCTTTTGTAAGCAAGGCCCAATCCGCGCTGATTTTTTTTTGGCAGAACAATTATTTTATACGACTTTTGAAATTCAGCAATAACGCGCGAGGAGCCGTCAAACGTGCCATCAACGCACATAATAACTTCAAACTTCTCACCTAAATCTTTTAATTCACAAAAAAGATTAGTAAAAACTTTAGGAAGATTTTTTTCCTCGTTTAGGCAGCAGAGAAGAACTTTGATCAATTTTAAGAAATTAAATTTTAGATTCAGACACAATCCGAAATCTAAAAACAAAAATCAAAAATTTGTTAATCTCCAAACAATCATTCGACATTGTAATTATTGGCTCGGGCGGCGCTGGCTTAATGGCGGCAATTTCAGCGATTGATGCTGGCACAAAAAATATTGCAGTAATCAGCAAGGTCATTCCAACCAGTAGCCACACAGTTGCAGCCAAAGGCGGAATTAATGCCGCTCTTAGCAATATAGAAAATGATGATTGGAAGTGGCATGCTTACGATACATTAAAAGGCGGAGACTATTTAGCTGACAATGACGCCGTTGAACTACTTTGCCGCGAAGCACAAACAGCAATTATAGATTTAGAAAAAATGGGCATGGTTTTCTCGCGCGGAGAAAACGGCAAAATTTCTCAGCGCGCTTACGGCGGCCAAACTACAAATTTTGGACAAGGCGAAATAGCCTATCGCGCCTGCTATTCCAAAGATAAAACAGGTCACACAATTCTTCATACTCTGCACGAACAAGCGCTAAAAAATGGAGTGAAATTTTTCTCAGAATTTTTTGTTACAGATTTATTGATTGAATCAAAAAATCATTGCCACGGTTGTCTCGCGCTAGATTTAAATTCTGGCGAGTTGGTAATTTTTTCTGCCGCAACAGTAATCCTTGCGACCGGCGGCTACAGCCAAATTTATCAAAATACAACATCGTCTCTGATCTGCACTGGCGACGGTTCTGCCTTAGTTTTTAAAGAAGGCTTGCCGCTGCAAGACATGGAGTTCGTACAATTTCATCCAACCGGAATTCAAGGTCGCGGATTTCTTGTAACGGAAGCTGCACGAGGTGAGGGAGGCTATCTAGTAAATTCCTCTGGCAAGCGTTTCATGCAAAATTATGCGCCAAAAATGTTGGAGCTTGCCTCGCGCGATGTGATCTCGCAAGCAATGGCTACAGAAATTCAAAATGGAGAAAAAATTTATCTCGATCTCCGTCATTTGAGCGAAGAGGTTCTGCGCAATAAACTTCCTGGCGTTGTTGAGTTAGTAAAAAATTTTGTACGCCTTGATGTAAAAAAAGATCTCATTCCTGTATCGCCTTCTGCGCATTACACGATGGGCGGAATTCCAACTGATCTCGACTGCATTGTAATCTCAGGGCTGATGGCCGTAGGCGAAACAGCCTGTGTTTCTGTACATGGCGCCAATCGCTTAGGATGTAATTCTTTGCTCGATTTAATTGTCTTTGGAAAAATTGCAGGGGAAAAAGCTGGGGAAAAAGCCAGGGAAAAAGCCGGGAAAAAAGCAGCAGAAAAGTCTTCGCAACAAAACACAAAAATCGCAGAAAAAATTGCGGCAGAAAAAATCGAAAAACTGCTAGCCATTCTCGGACTATGCGAGGCTGATAATAACACATCGCTGAGTGCGCTTAAAAAAGAACTCCAAGAAAATAACGAAAAACATCTTGGGGTTTTCCGCGATGAAAAACTGCTAAAACTAGGATTAGCAAAGACCCAGGAACTTTACGAAATTTTTAAAAACTATAAAATCAAAGATAAAAATTTGATCTGGAATGAAGAATTAATCGCTTATTTCGAGCTTGAAAATCTTTTGCTAAATTCTTTGGCAACAAATTTTTCTGCGCTAAATCGTCGCGAAAGTCGCGGCGCGCATTACCGCTCAGATTTTCAAAATCGTGACGATAAAAATTTTCACGCTCACAGTTTAGTGCGAATGGGAAGTGAGTTAGAATTTACTAAAAAGGCTGTTCGCAATTCTTCAGAAATTCTCGAACTCAATTTAAAATTACAAAAAAGGAGCTACTAATGTCGATTACAGCCCGAGCAAAATATCTCGGCGAACTACGTGCCGAATCAATTCACGTAAAGTCGGGAAGCGTTGTTATTACTGATGCACCGGTGGATAATAAAGGTAAGGGCGAAGCTTTTTCACCAACTGATTTGCTGGCGACCTCGCTTGCAACTTGCATGATAACGGTCATGGGAATTGTCGCGAATCAGCAGAATTTATCGCTCGAAAATTTACGTTGCGACGTGACAAAAATCATGACGATGAATCCGCGTCGGATCAAAGAAATCATCATCGAATTTCACTTTGCGCCGAATAATTTTAACGAAAAAGAAAAAGAGATTTTGCGAGATGCGGCCTACTCTTGCCCAGTTGCGCTTAGCCTTCATCCCGATCTAAAAAAAACAACGATCTTCAATTTCCAAAACTCTTGAGAGTGGTGATCTCAAGAGCTGGATTATTTGTGGTGTGATCTGTGGTGAGACCGCAGTAAAATATAATTTTACTTTTAAAGGACTCAAGAAAAAATTTAACACCATTTCGCTCTCTAGATTCGTCATTGCAAAGAGCAAAAACGACTCTTCAGTTGAGAGTGCTAGGGCGGATTGCGCGCTGCACTCGCAATGAGGGAGTGGATTTGTGATAAAATCTAATTGAATTGGCGAAGTTTTATAGAAGCGACAAGAACAAACCGGGTCAGTTTTTTATATTTCCATCAACCAGAACCGAGAGCTTTTCGTACCCATCCATCTCAGCGTAACCACCAACAACGTCGAGCTGCTTAACAATATTTTGCTTATCGTCAAAAACAGTAATTTGACCTTCGCTAATCAAGGCAACAACGGCTTCATGACCATGCATGAAGCCAATGTCACCAAGGGTCGAAGGTATAACGGCCATGTGACAATTGCCGTTAAAAATAACACCTTCTGGAGAAATGATTTCGAGCTTTAGATTCGACATTATTTCGTTTCTTTCAAAAGTTTTTCACCTTTCTCAACTGCCTCTTCGATGTTTCCGACCATGTAGAAAGCGGATTCAGGAAGGTAGTCATACTCGCCGGCACAAATTGATTTGAAACCTTGCACAGTATCTTTCAGAGAAACCAATTTTCCTGGCGCACCAGTGAAAACTTCAGCAACGTGGAAAGGTTGTGACAAGAAACGTTGGATTTTTCTCGCACGAGCAACTGTCAATTTATCTTCTTCAGAAAGCTCATCCATGCCAAGAATCGCGATGATGTCTTGTAGAGATTTATAAGCCTGAAGAGTTTTTTGAACTTCGCGCGCAACGTCGTAATGCTCTTGTCCAACAACACGTGGATCAAGAATGCGCGAGGTTGAATCAAGAGGATCTACCGCTGGGTAAATACCAATTTCGGCGATTTGACGCGAAAGAACTGTAGTGGCATCCAAGTGCGAAAATGAAGTCGCCGGAGCCGGATCAGTCAAGTCATCGGCAGGAACATAGATAGCTTGCACTGAAGTGATTGAGCCATTCTTAGTTGAAGTAATGCGCTCTTGCATCATCCCCATTTCAGTCGCAAGGGTTGGTTGATAACCTACGGCTGAAGGGATACGACCCAACAAGGCAGAAACTTCCGAACCCGCTTGAGTGAAACGGAAAATATTATCGACGAAGAAAAGCACGTCGCGACCTTCTTTGTCACGGAAATATTCTGCTTGAGTCAAACCTGTTAAGGCAACGCGGGCACGGGCTCCAGGTGGCTCGTTCATTTGCCCGTAAACAAGTGCAACTTTAGAATTCTTTAAATTTTTTACGTCAATTACGCCCGAATCCATCATCTCATGATAAAGATCATTACCCTCACGAGTTCTTTCGCCAACTCCGGCAAATACTGAATATCCAGAGTGGGCCTTCGCAACGTTGTTGATCAATTCCATGATCAAAACTGTTTTACCAACGCCGGCACCGCCAAACAAACCGATCTTTCCACCTTTGGAATAAGGAGCGAGAAGATCGATTACTTTAATGCCAGTAACTAAAATTTCGGTTTCAGTTGCTTGCTCTACGAGCTCAGGAGCTGAAGCGTGAATCGGAAATAATTCTTTTGATTCGATCGGGCCTTTTTCATCGATCGGCTCACCGATTACGTTCATGATGCGACCCAAAGTTCCTTCGCCAACTGGAACAGAAATCGGGCGACCAGTGTCAATCACTTCAGCGCCACGAGTTAGTCCGTCGGTCGAGTCCATGGCGATGGTACGCACAGTTTTTTCGCCAACGTGAAGGGCTACTTCGAGCACCAATGTTTTGCCGTCATTTTGACAAGTAAGCGCGCTGTAAATCGCCGGCATTTCGCCATTTTCGAATTCAACGTCAACGACCGCAGAAATTACCTGCGTGATTTTTCCTTTATTTTGCATGCTTGGGGACGGAGTTGTAGGGCTAAGAGAAAAAGGGCGGGCAACGTAAAAAACGTAATCATGAAGTGCAAGCGCCTAAATTAAATTAACTCACTCTTTTGGTCGCCCCCGTTATATTTCAGCAACTCAACTCTATAATTTTTTCCAATCTTGCACCCGCTATCCGGGCAAAAGCAGGGGCAATTTGAAGAGAACAAGAATAAACTAATCTGCTCGAGATCGGTTCTCTTTGATTTTTGATTTTTAACTCTGATTTTGTCGCCATTTTTCCAATCAAAAATCTTAAATTAATGTCTTTCGAAACTAAAAATGTTACGATCAATTTCGGCCCGCAACATCCTGCTGCACACGGCGTTTTGCGCCTCGTTCTCGAAATGGATGGCGAGGTAATTACTCGCGCCGACCCTCATATCGGCCTGCTCCATCGCGGCACTGAGAAATTAATTGAATATAAAACTTACCTACAGGCAGTTCCTTATTTTGATCGCCTCGATTACGTTTCGCCTATGTGCCAAGAGCATGCTTACGCTTTGGCAGTGGAAAAACTTTTAGGCATTCAAGTTCCGCGCCGCGCACAATTTATTCGCGTATTATTTTCTGAGATCACTCGCATCTTAAATCACATAATGGCCATAACAACTCAGGCTCTAGACGTTGGGGCGATGACGCCACTTTTATGGATGTTCGAAGAGCGTGAAAAAATGATCTCATTTTACGAAAAAGTTTCTGGATCAAGAATGCATGCCGCCTACATTCGTCCCGGCGGAGTTCATCAAGATTTACCCGACGGCTTGCTCGCAGAAATTAAAAAATTCGCCGAAGAATTTCCAAAAAGAATCGACGATATGGAAGATCTCCTCACTGATAACCGTATCTTTAAGCAGCGCATGGTTGATGTCGGCATAGTCAGCAAAGAAGAAGCTCTCGATTGGGGATTTTCCGGCCCGATGATTCGCGGCTCAGGAATCGCCTGGGATCTGCGCAAATCACAACCTTACGAAATTTACAGCGAATTAGATTTTGATATTCCAGTTGGCAAAAATGGCGACTCTTACGACCGCTATTTAATTCGCGTCGAAGAAATGCGGGAGTCAGTAAAATTAATTTTACAATGCATCGAAAAAATGCCAGAAGGTCTAGTGACTGTTGATGATCCAAAAATTTCTCCACCGAAAAGATCTGAGACAAAACACGACATGGAATCGCTAATCAATCATTTCAAACTTTTCACCGAAGGCTATCACGTTCCCGCCGGCGAAACTTACGCCTCGGTCGAAGCACCAAAAGGTGAATTCGGAGTTTACATTATTTCCGACGGCTCAAACAAACCGCATCGTTGCCGCGTTCGCGCGCCTGGCTTCGCGCATCTGCAAGGATTAGAATTCATGGTCAAAGGTCACATGCTTGCTGACGTGGTGACTATAATCTCCACCCAAGACATAGTTTTTGGCGAAGTTGACAGGTAATTTTTGATTCTTACTTTGCGCCGCCCTCAAGTAACTCCCCCCAATTTTTAAGCCAAATTTTTCAGCTGTTTTCATGAAAATCTTCAACTCCCTCAAGTCTGCTAAAAATAGAGACAAGAACTGCAAAATCGTTCGTCGCAAAGGTCGTCTTTACGTAATCAATAAAGTTAAGCCGCGCTTCAAAGCTCGCCAAGGCTAACTTTCTTGGGCAGGCCCCTTCAGATCGTCACTCTTAGCCTGTCGGAAGGGTGACCAGTCATGCTTTCGACAGGCTCAGCATGACCCTCCCCTTCTTTGATGATGAAAATTCGAATCGGAACTCGCACCAGTAAATTAGCTCTCTCACAAGTTGCAGAAGTTCATCTGCTTCTAGCGGACCATTTTCCAGATCTTCAAGTTGAAATAATTCCAATCACCACTTCCGGTGATAAAATTCAGGATCGCAATTTAGCCGACATTGGCGGCAAAGGTCTCTTCATCAAAGAGCTAGAAGAGGCTCTGCTACAAGATAAAATTGATGTTGCCATCCACTCTGCGAAAGATGTTCCTCCTCTAATTCACGAAGAAACTGAAATCACTGCCTTCACGCCCCGCCTTGATGCACGCGATGCATTCATCTCAAATAAATTTAACAACTTAGAACAATTGCCAAAAGGCGCTGTAGTTGGAACTTCATCATCTCGACGTAAATCGATTTTGTTGCGTCTTCGTCCCGACCTAAAAGTTATTAATTTTCGCGGCAATGTCGACACGCGTTTACGCAAAGTTGAAGAGGGCTTGGCTGACGCCACAATCCTTGCCGTGTGTGGATTAGCAAGGATTGGCAAAGAACATGTGATCAAAAAAACTTTTGAAAAAAACGAGATGCTTCCCGCTGGCGGACAAGGCTCTCTCGCGGTACAAATTAAAAAATCTGCGAAAAACTTTGCTGAGATTTTCAAAAAAATTAACGATGCAGAAACAATGGTTACGATCAAATGCGAGCGCGCATTTTTACTTGAGCTTGGCGCTTCCTGCTCAACTCCTGTCGGAGTTCATGCCGAAATTCAAAATGGAAATTTAATTCTCAGAACTGAACTATTGAGTCACGACGGTGGTGAAATTTTTGAAACTAATTCGAGTGGAAAAGCTGAGCTGAAAGATGCGATTGAACTCGGAACCGCGGCAGCAAAAAAAGTAAAAAAAGAAGCGAACGAGTTGCTGCAGGCTTGTCTAAATCCGTTATAAAAATGGCAGTTTTTTAAAAACTGCGGAAAAAATCTTGAGATTCCACTAAGCCACCTTCTCAACCACCACAATCGACACCGCGGCTTGCGCGGCAATTCCCTCTTCCCTGCCTAAAAATCCGAGCTTCTCAGTTGTTGTTGCTTTTACATTCACACGAGTCGCCGAAATGTTAAGAACCTCTGCCAGCGCTGCCTTCATCTGATTTTTAAATTTAGAAATTTTTGGCTTTTCGCAAATCAAAGTGATGTCGAGATTTATAATCGTGCCACCTTTTTTCTTAAGTAAATGGTTGGTGATTTTAAGCATTTCTCGCGAGTCGACATCTTTCCATCTCGCTTCACTTGGCGAAAAATGTTCGCCGATGTCGCCTTCGCCGATCGCCCCCAGAATAGCGTCGATCAAAGCATGAATGCCAACATCTCCGTCAGAATGTGCTTCGATTTTTTTGTCGAATTCGACGTCAATTCCACAAATTCGAATAAAATTATTTTCGTCTTTTTTGCGCTCGCGAAAGGCGTGAACATCAAATCCGGTGCCGCAGCGATTTTCTTCACGCACATTTTGAATCATCATTGCAGCCAAGCTTTTCGCACGCTCGTAATCTTCTTCAGTGGTGATTTTAAAATTATTTTGTGAGCCCGGAACGATTGCCACCGGAATTCCCGCATATTCGTTGAGCGCAGAATCGTCGGTGAAATTTAAATCTTTGAAAGCGATGTGAGAATTCAAAATATCCTGGTAAAGAAAGCCCTGTGGAGTTTGCGCGCGCCAGAGATTTTCACGCTCTAACGTCCACTCTATTTTTCCGTCGTGAGTTTTTTTCAAAGTGTCTTCAACAGCAACGGCAGGAATTACTGCGGGATGAGTTTCAAGCTTCTCTAAAATGCCATTAATGATGCGCTTAGAAACAAAAGGACGCACGCCATCGTGAATCAAAACCTTATTCGGACCGTATTCACGCAAAGCCTCTAAACCAAGGCGAATCGAAGATTGGCGAGTCTCTCCACCAAAAACAGGGTTTAGTAAATCGAGACCCGCTGCCGCTTCTTCGTAGAGCGCAACATCATCGGGATGAATCACGCAAATCACGTCATCAATTTTTGGATGATTCAAAAATGCCAAAATTGAATGACGCAAAAGCGACACGCCGGCTAGTGGCAAATATTGCTTAGGAATTCCTTCCCCTTGATTAAAGCGATTGCCTCGGCCACAAGCGGTGATTAAAGCAACAATCTTAGTCATGCTTAGTTTTTTTCGACGATTCTTCTTTCCATCTCGCCGCGGAAATTTTTGATCAACCCTTGAACTGGCCAGGCTGCAGCGTCTCCGAGAGCGCAGATGGTGTGACCTTCGATTTGTTTTGTTAAACTGTATAGTTGATCGATCTCTTCGATTTTGGCATTTCCGTCAACCATGCGATCCATGATACGCATCAACCAGCCCGTGCCCTCGCGGCATGGTGTGCATTGGCCGCAAGATTCGTGTTTGTAAAAATGAGAAAGGCGGGCGATCGATTTGATGATGTCGGTTGATTTATCCATCACGATCACACCAGCAGTTCCTAGACCAGTTCCTACCGCCTTCAAAGAATCAAAATCCATTAAAACCGTGTCGCAAACTTCTTTGTTAATCATCGGAACCGATGATCCGCCAGGAATTACGGCAAGCAAATTATCCCAACCGCCACGAACTCCGCCAGCATGTTTTTCAATTAATTCCTTGAGGGAAATTCCCATTTCTTCTTCGACGTTACATGGCTTGTTGACGTGACCAGAAATACAGAAAATTTTTGTGCCAGTATTTTTTTCACGACCCAGGCTCGCGAACCAAGATGGTCCACGACGTAAAATTTCTGGAATGACAGCAATTGATTCGACGTTATTAATTATTGTCGGACAGCCATAAAGCCCAACAAGTGCGGGGAATGGCGGCTTTAAGCGCGGCTGCCCTTTGTTACCTTCGAGGCTTTCAAGCAAAGCGGTTTCTTCTCCACAGATGTAGGCACCGCCTCCGCGATGAATGTAAATGTCTAAATCCCAACCAGAATTACAGGCGTTTTTTCCGATTAATTTCGCGTCGTAAGCCTCGTCGATTGCGCGCTGCAATGCGACAGCTTCGTTGTAATATTCGCCGCGAATATAGATGTAGCAGGTATTTGAATTAACGGCGCGCGCGGCGATTAAACAGCCCTCTAAAAGTTTGTGTGGATCGTTGCGTAAAATGTCGCGATCCTTACAGGTTCCTGGTTCAGATTCATCGGCGTTAATCACCAGGTAATGCGGCTTGCCCTCTTTCGAAGCTATTTGTTCTTGGGTTTTCTTTGGCGCAAACGACCATTTCATTCCAGTCGGAAAGCCAGCACCACCGCGACCACGCAACCCAGAATCTTTAACTTGCTGGATAAGGGCATCAGCACCTAAATCGAGAAATTTTTTAGTGTCATTCCAGTCGCCTCTTTTTTTTGCCGCTTCAAGATTTGACGATTCAAATCCGTAAAGATTGGTAAAAATTCTGTCCTGATTTTTAAGCATTTTTGCTGAAGTTTTTTGAATTTTTTTCGGATAAATAATTTTTCTATTTTTGTAAACAGCTTTCCCAAAAGCAAGTTCCCAAAGGCAAGTTTTGACGTCAAAATAGAACAGAAAAACAAAGCATGTTGATTAAAAAAACTTCCCCCCTAACTTCGGCCAAAATCGATCAAAATTCCCTCCTAAATAACCTCCATTTATCCAGCAAAATCAAGTGTTTAGACTAGCTCGCCTAACAAAAAAATTTTTGTGTTTTTCGCTAGCTTTATCCCTACCTATCTTCTTGCCTTCTTGTTCTGGCGGAAGAATTGATCCGTTTGATTTAGATACAGGCACCACTCGTGAAGAAGCATTCGATACGTTCTTAAGAAATCGCGATGACGAAAAAAAATCAAACAAAGCATCTGAGAATAAATCACCAAAAGAAACGCCAATTCCCAAGCTCTCAAAATTAATTGTTTCTCCACCGCCGCCAGTAGTTGGTGGAGATAAGGTCATTTCTTTCTCAGTCACTGATCAGGTGCCCCTGAAAGATGTTCTGATTGAATTCGGACGCATGGTTAAAATCGATGTCGATATCGATCCAACTATATCTGGTGGCATAATCTTAAACGCAAAAAATCGCCCACTTAAAGAAGTGATCGATCGCATCGCAACCCTTGGCAACCTGCGCTACTCTTACAATAATGGCGTGCTGCGTTTTGAGAATGACAACCCTTACACAAAAAATTATTTCGTTGATTATCTAGCTGACGGAAACGTGTGGACAGATGTTGAAGCTAACCTCACAGCGATCTTAGGCGCGGCATTTACCCCGAATAAATCAGCCGGAATCATCGCGGTTTACGCCACCGACAAACAACATCAAAAAGTCGCGCAATATTTAGCTGACGTTGACAAATACGCCTCTGCCCAAGTTCTGATTGAGGCAAAAGTAATCGAGGTAACCTTAAATAAGGAATATAGCTCTGGCATTAATTGGGGCCGAGATGGTGATAGCAACTTTGTCACCAGTGGAGGATACTCAGCAGCCTCCTCCACTGGTTTCGCCATAAGCACTGTAATCTCTGGAGCCGATTTCGCTCTTTCAATTTCCGCACTCGAAAAATTTGGCGTATCCAAAACCATCTCCAGTCCACGCATTAATGCAGTTAATAATCAAAAAGCGACCCTAGACTTCGCCGATAAATTGGTATATTTTAAAGTTGAACAAGCTCAAACCACTGCTGCCGCTACCGCAACCACTACAATCAAAACAACCACCTCAACTAAATTAGAAGAAACTACTGGCGTAAATCTGGAGATAACGCCCTCAATAAATCTCAAAACCAAAGAGATTTTTATGCACATCAAGCCAAAATTAACCGTCCTTAAAGAGTATGTTATAGATCCAGCCTCGCCACAAAATGATGCTGGCACCGAGATACTAATTGAGAACAAGGTTCCAGTAATTCAATCTAGAGAAATTGAAACTTCTGCCAAAATTCAAAGTGGAAATATTCTGATAATTGGCGGATTAATGAAAGATGAATCAAGTAGCGCCGATTCCGGGGTTCCTTTGCTAGGACGCATCCCAGTTCTTGGGTGGCTTTTTAAATCAATGTCACGCTCCTCTGGAGTTACCGAAACAGTAATTTTCATCAAGGCCACAATCATCAACAGTGGCACTCCCGCAAACAAGGTTGATCGCGACATTCAAAATAATTTCGACCCAAACAAACGTAAATATTTTTAATAACGGGTTTTTGCTTTAAAAAAACTGATTCGGAAGCAAAGCGGCAAAAGTACTAAAAAAATAAAAGGATGGATGGCCGAGTGGCTGAAGGCGCACGCTTGGAAAGCGTGTATAGGGATAAAACTCTATCGAGGGTTCGAATCCCTCTCTATCCGCCATAGCCAGCATGCGTAACTTTTGTCTCATTCTCGAACTTTTTAGGGATTTTTAGTTAAGCTATCCTCAAAAATTGCCCTTACGATCCTTCATTTTCTAGCATAGAAAAATCCTCATCAACACTTGCTAATGCTTTACTGGAGAACGCTTCTTGTTGTCTCAAATTCTTCGGAAGAGATGGTCAAAAACTGATTTTTCTGGTTAAAAAGGAGAATCACTCAATATTTTTTAGCAATATTAACTTCTAAAGCCTTGATATTGCTGGTCAAAATAAGGTTAAGCTAAAACGGAGATTTGGAGAATTTGTTTCGCCCGACCGCAAGAATTTTTGCCAAGGCTTAACCTTTTTTAAAAAGTTAAGCCTTGAAAATAATGGACTTAAACGATTCATATCAAATTTTTCAAACGCTACTGCAAG
>CAMBES010000006.1 GCA_945865855.1 Rhizobium sp. Q54
CGAGCTGATTTTCATTTTGCAAATCACGCAAATTTTTGGTGTTAGGCGAAGAAATATTTACCGCGATGTAAGAGGCTTTTTGGTAAAATCTTTCCAAGAGCCAAAGATAGTCTTGAAGAGCTTCTTTGGTATCTTTATTCTTGCCAATATTGATGCCGAGTGGCACAGAAATTTTCGGTAAATTTTGCTCAAAAACTTCTGCGCCTAAATTATTAAATCCTAAGCGATTGACGATCGCTCGATCTTCGGCGAGACGAAAAATTCTTGGGCGCTCATTTCCAATTTGCGCAAGAGGAGTAACCGTTCCGCATTCAATAAATCCAAAACCAAATTTTTCTAATGTTGCAGCAACTTCGGCATTCTTATCAAAGCCCGCCGCCATGCCGATCGGACTAGAAAAATCAAGATCCCAAAGATTAGTTCGAAGATTATCGTAATCGCGTTTAACTGAAAAAAGTGTCGCGGTTTTTGGACAAAATTTTAGGAAATCGATCGCTAAATTATGCGCAATTTCTGGATCAATTTTAAAAATTAATGGGCGAAGAATTTGGTAAATACTCATTTTTCTTTCCTTGATAAAAGCAGTAATGTAGTGCTCGCGGCAACTATGATTAGAATTACATCTGAAGAGCGCTTGAGTAAAAAATTATCCAACAACTTATCGCGCATCCGCGCTTTTTTCATTGAATCATAGTCGGGAATTTTAGCCTCCTGCTCTTGCATAATCACTGGCAAATCATGCAAATTGCCGACATTTTTTACCACGGTGATTAGTAGCAAAAAAACTGCGGCGGCAATTACACAAATTACTCCGTTTAAAAAAATGTGACGCCTTGATTTTCGAATATCTTCGCCATTAACGGTAATCGTGCCGTAGTTGGAGATCAGAAACAAAATCACCATCGAATAAAGAATTAAAGCTAAGGTAATTTCTTTAAAAGCGTCGTAATTCGCGATCGACAAACTGAAAAACAAGATCGCAATTAAATGTGAGATGATGACACTAATAACAAGAGTGGTGCGGGTCTTAACAATAAAAAGAATCAAGAAATTGATAGCGACAAAAACAAGGATGGTGAAAAATTTTGCGTCGAGCTGCATCTAATCAATCTCTTAACAACTCGTTAATTGAAGTTTTTGAACGAGTTTTTTCATCAACTTTTTTGACGATTATTGCAGCGTAAAGCGAAAGATTATTCTTGGTTTGAATATTTCCCGGAACGACGACAGAGTAAGCAGGAACGCGTCCGTAGAAAATTTCTCCACTTTCGCGATCAATAATTTTTGTCGAAGCTCCGATGTAAACTCCCATCGAAATCACTGCGCCTTTTTCGACAATTACACCTTCAGCAATTTCTGAGCGCGCACCGATGAAGCAGTTATCTTCGATTATTACTGGATTGGCTTGTAGCGGCTCAAGAACACCACCAATTCCAGCACCGCCAGAGATGTGACAATTTTTTCCGATCTGCGCACAAGATCCTACCGTTGCCCAAGTATCAACCATTGTTCCTTCTGCAACGTAGGCGCCAAGATTTACGAATGACGGCATTAGCACAACATTTTTCTCGATGAATGCTGAGTGACGCACAACCGCTCCGGGCAAGGCGCGAAAGCCAGCACGACGAAAATCCTCTTCGCTCCAATTAGCAAATTTCAACGGAACTTTGTCGAAGTAACCACCGCTAACCAAATAATTATCGTTGAGGCGGAATGAAAGCAAAATCGCTTTTTTCATCCATTGATTTACTAGCCAAGACTCACCGGTATTTTCACAGATTCTAATTTTTCCAGAATCGAGCAAAGCCATGGTCTCATTGACCGCATCACGCACTTCACCTTTGGTCTGCAAATTAATTTCCGCTCTTTTTTCAAAAGAACTTTCGATGATTTGTTCAAGATTTTTTACCATATTTAAAGTTGTTTTAATTTGTTTAGATTATGCCTGATATTTTCTATCCGCCCTTCGACTTCTTTACGTATTCTAGGATCAATCGCCGAAACTTTTATTTCAGAAAAATCAGAAATTTTTGATTTTGGGTTAATTATTCTACCCACTTCCTCGCCAATAAAATCATCCAAAGTGAATATCTTTTTTTTCATTTAGAGAACGAATTTCTTTTTATATTGCAGCACAAAATATTTAATGATCACGCCAGATATCACGGTCATAGGTAAGGCAAGCAGGACCCCAATAAAGCCGAATAAAACACCAAATACAAATAGTCCAAAAATTATCCAAACTGGATGCAGGCCGATTTTATTCCCGATTAATTTTGGCGTGAGAAAATTTGATTCAATCAATTGCGCAACAAGAAAAATTATCACGACAGGGGCGAGATTGGCAAAATCGAATCCCCATTGAAAGAGAGCAATAATAATTGCGGCACTAGTGCCAAAAAGCATTCCGATATAAGGCATAAAAGCAAACATACCGGTTAAAAAACCAATTAAAAAACCAAAATTTAGCCCAGCAAAACTTAGCGAAACAGAATAAAACGCAGCAAGAATCAGGCACACATGAAACTGCCCGCGAACGTAGCCGGCTAAAGTTTTATCAATCTCTTTTGCGATTTGTTTTGTTGTCCCCGCAACCCCCCTAGGCAATAATTCATAAATTTTTTGCATCAAAATATCCCAATCTTTTAGTAGGTAAAAAACCAAGATCGGCATGATAAAAATCAGCGATAAAATATTAATAAAAGTAATCGAAGAGCTCAGTGCTCTGCTAAAAAAATCTTGAGATAAACCAAGAAAATAAGAGTTGAATTTTTCTCCACTGACCAAGTGAGCAAGGTCACTGTCGAGCCTTATTCCAAAGCCATTAAGCACGGATACAATTTGTGGATAAAAATTTTGCGTGATAATTTGCAAATATTTCGGCAAGGCATTGATTAACTCGGCGGTTTGGGCGTAAATTATCGGCAACAAAATCGCGCTGGCGCCAATAAAAATCGAAAGAAATAAGCTAAGAATAAGCGCGGTGGAAGTAAGGCGCGCAAGCTTATGTTTATTGGTTAAGTAATCGACCAAAGGATCGAGAAAATAAGCAACTACCAACGAACAAATAAAAGGCGTAAGCGCCGATTTGATTAGGTAAAACAAGCCACAAAAGATCACCAAAAACAAGGTGCCGATAATATATTTTTCTCTAGTTTGCATCGAGTGTATAAGAATTATCCGCTTGAAGATTTAAGTATATCCCTTGTTTGGCAAAGGCCTCTCGAATATCCCCAGGGCCTTCATAACTAACCGCAACCACAATTTGATCGCGCGAGATTGATTCAAGGTTAAGTCGATTAACCAAATTACTGCTTTCGATTTTATTCTTGATTAGCAGCCAATTACTTAACTTGCTGATGTGAATTTTAATCCGCGCAAGATCTGGATTTGCGCTTTGATTCGAAGATTTTTGTGAGTTTAATAAATAATTAATTGTCCTATCTGCGACTTTGCTCATCAAGACTTCGTAGGTAAGACGATCTACATTAACAAAGCCGAGTTTAACCTGTTTTTTCTGCAACTTACCTATGCGCAAAACATCAACGATCACTTTATTTTCAATCTCGTCGTAAGAAAAAATCAGGGCGTAAGCTGCGCTGGCTTTGTAACGCATAAGCATTGGCTCTAAAACTGCGTAGTCGAGAGAGGCGATATTTCCGTTATTAAGAGTGGCAATATTGTCGATATCTGAGTTGGGAATAATAAAATTATTTGGAGATTTTTTACCAATAACCTTCGCGATCAAAGCCTTCCAGTCACTTTCCTCGTCCCACAATAATGGCTGATATTTTTTCATCTTTACCGGAATCAGTAAGTAAGATTCTTCCGATGTTTTTACCTGAGTAGATGGAGAATTTTTCTGCGCTAAAATATGCTCAACAAAATCCTTGGCGAACAGGATATTAAAAGTAGCGGAATAATTGCCGCCGGCAATTTTTTCATTTTCTATTTGCTCCGAGCGCACCATGTCAGAAATCTCGTCATCAGTAATGCTGTCAACAACATTTACCTTCATCTCTAGACGAGTGATTAGAATCGAAAATGCATCTCGCCTTGCAGTTGCATGAGCAACGGTCTTCGCGGCAGCTGAAGATTTAGCTGTGATATTAACCGAAACTCCAGAAACAAAATAAGTTTCAGATTCTGCGGCTTTGGAAGAGAGAGAGATCGCTGAAAAACAAATCAGCAAAATAAGAATTCGCGACATGAATCTGGAATTTAAGATTTAAGATTTATGATTTTATATTCATTGGATGTTAGATGCCCTATTTTCTAAATCATAAATCATAAATAAAAATGTCTCTGAATTACAAGCAGGCTGGAGTCGACATCGACGCTGGAAATGAATTAATTAATCGCATCAAGCCTTTTGCTAAAGCAACAAAACGTCTTGGCGCAGACTCTGATCTCGGCGGATTTGGCGCACTTTTTGATCTCAAGAAATGTAATTTTCGCGATCCGGTTTTGGTCTCTTCAACTGATGGAGTAGGCACCAAGCTCAAGGTTGCAATCGAAGTTGGCAAACATGATACAATCGGAATTGATTTAGTCGCGATGTCGGTAAATGACCTTGTTGTTCAGGGCGCCGAGCCTCTTTTCTTTTTAGATTATTTTGCTTGTTCAAAGCTCGAAGTTGAAGTCGCAACCCAAGTAATCAAGGGAATAGCCCATGGTTGCAAACTAGCTGGCTGCGCTTTAATTGGCGGCGAAACTGCAGAAATGCCCGGAATGTATTCTGGTGGAGATTATGATTTAGCTGGCTTTGCCGTAGGAGCCGTCGAGCGTGAAGAAATTTTACCAAGAGAAACAAATGCGGGAGATGTCTTGTTGGGATTATCTTCAAGCGGGCTGCATTCTAATGGCTATTCTTTGGCTCGCTACATTTTGCAGCAGAACTCGATCAAACTTACCGAGATGGGCGAAGAGCTTCTCACTCCTACAAAAATCTACGTAAAATCTTGTCTCGAAGCGATCCGCAGCAAAAAGGTAAAGGCCCTTTCGCACATTACTGGCGGAGGCTTAACAGAAAATCTTCCGAGAGTTCTGAGTAAAAATGTTACACCAAAAATCAATTTCAAATCTTGGAAACGTCCAGAAATTTTCGATAAATTGCAGCTGCTCGGCAAAGTCACCGACGAAGAAATGCAACGCACTTTCAATTGCGGAATTGGCATGGTTTTAGTCGTCGAAAAAAATCACGCTGAAGAAGTAAGAAATATTCTCATCCAAGCTGGTGAAGAAGTTTCTGTAATCGGAGAATTGGCATGATCGATCGCAAAACCTCTGTTCACCTTCAAGATTTTCCTGGCGTTTCTTTTTTGCCAGATGAGGTAAAGCTGGTTGCCGACATGGATCTAGTCCGCGCCATATGTTCCACGGCTTTGTCAATTCGCGACAATAAAAATTTGCGCGTGAGATTACCGTTAAAATCACTCACTATCATCGGAAAAAACTCAACAAGAATTTTGCCTTTCAAAGAAATTATTGCCGAAGAAATAAACGTAAAATCACTTGAGGTAAAAGAAGAAATTGCAGATTTAGCTGAGTTAAAACTTCAGGTAAATTTTAAAAAAATCGGCGCAAAATATGGACCAAAAATTAAGGAAATTACTGCGGCAACAAAATCTGGCGAATGGAAAAAAATTTCTGACAAAGAAATCGAAATTGCCTTAGGAGAAAATGGCCGCGTAAATTTGGTCGATGATGAATTCGAAATTAAGCTAACAACAAGAAATCACGATGAGAAAAAATTTGCGATCATGGCTCTTCCCACCAATGATTATCTGATCTCGCTTGATATTGAAGTTACGAAAGATTTGGAAGATGAAGGCATCGCCAGAGACGTCGTGCGCGCAGTTCAACAAAATCGTAAAGATGCGGATTTAAATATTTCCGATCGCATCAAGCTACACCTCAGCTCAACAAATCCACGCATTGTCGAGGTTTCAAAAAGCTTTGCTGATTACATCAAAGAACAAGTTTTGGCCGATGATTTGCAATGTAGTTCCGAAAAAATTTCTGCCAAATTTTCTTTTGAGAACAAGTTGGATGATGGTAATTTGAAAGTGGGGATAAATCTTTAGTTTGCTATCTCAACGCAGGAATTGATCTAGAAGGTTTGGTCGCGTGCTCGTTTGGATAAGCTTGATGAGCTAACGAAAAAGCAGCGAAGAATCCCCGTAAGAATAAAAACGATATTGCTGTGACATGGCGTGGCTGTAAATCTTAAATGCAGTCTCTTTTCCTACAAAAGCGCAGATCAGCATAAAGAGAGTTGATTTCGGTAGGTGAAAATTCGTCATTAAAATATCGACAATTTTAAAAACATAAGGCGGATGAATAAAAATCTGCGTGTTCATATTCATTGGTCTCAAGAGCCCATCTTCATCAGCAGCCGACTCCAAAACGCGTAGCGAAGTTGTGCCAACTGCGACAATTTTTTTACCGCGTGCTTTGGCGGAATTAATCGCTTCAGCGGCCTCGGCAGAAAGTGAGAAAAACTCACTGTGCATTTTGTGATCTTTTAAAAAATCCGTACGAACCGGTAAAAACGTCCCCGCACCAACGTTCAGAGTTACAAAAACTTTCTCGATTTTCTTCGCTGCAAGCATCGCAAAAATTTTTTCATTGAAGTGTAATCCAGCGGTTGGAGCTGCGGCAGCCATTCCTTTTGCGGCATAAATTGTTTGATAATTTTTCACATCACTCTCCTTTGCCCAAAGATTGTCGGAGGATGATTCTGTGAGATTGCGCGCCTCAACAGACTCAACATCGCTGGAACGCTTGATGTAAGGAGGGAGAGGCACTGAGCCATATTTTTCAAGCTTCGCGAATAGCTCGTCAGAATCGCAATCAAATTTTATTTTGATTGTGCCATCGTCATTTTTTTCTTTTACTTCAGCAAAAAAATCCGAAGCAATTTCAAGAGAATCGCCGGCCTTAACTTTCTTTGCCGGACGGCATAAGGCATTCCAGATACCTTGATTTTCCTGGTCTAAATTGAATTCGAGTTGCGCTGAATTTCGCAAAATTTTTGCCGACAATTTTGCCTTAATCACTTTTGCATCATTAAAAACCATCACATCGCCTTCTTGCAAAAAATCGGTGAGATTGATTAGCTGCGCATCAAGAATTTTCGTACCGCAAGACACCAGCATCTTAGTTTTTTCTTTTGGAAAAAATGGTGTCTGTGCAATTAAATTTGTTGGTAAATCGAAATCGAAATCAGAAGTTTTTAACATGAAAGAAGATCAAACACATTTTGGATTTAAGCAGGTAAAACGCGAGCATAAGGCCGATCTTGTTAAAGAAATTTTTTCTAATGTCGCCAAAAAATATGATTTGATGAACGATATTATGAGTGGTGGCCTTCATCGAATCTGGAAAAATAAAATGCTCGAAGAAATAAGCGGCAATCCAGCACGAGTTATTGATGTTGCTGGTGGCACAGGAGACATTGCTTTCCGTATTACCAAAAAATTTCAGCAAACAAAAATTGACGTCATCGATATTAATCAAGAAATGCTTGATGTTGGCAACGAGCGCGCAATTGATTTAAATCTTTTTTCCAACTTGGAATTTACTTGCTGCGATGGAGAGCAACTTTCTTTTACTGATGAAACTTTTGATTTTTTTACGATCGCCTTTGGGATCAGAAACTTTACCAACATAGACAAGGGGCTAGCTGAGGCCTATCGCGTTTTAAAACCTGGCGGAAAATTTGTCTGTTTGGAATTCGCAAAAGTTAACGATTATTTCCTGCAAAAAATTTACGACATTTACTCTTTCAAACTAATTCCGAAAATAGGTGAAGTTGTTATGAAAGATCGCAGCTCTTACCAATATCTGGTTGAGAGCATTCGCAAATTTCCTCCGCAAGACGAATTCAAAAAAATGATTGAGAATGCGGGATTTAAAAATGCGTCTTACCAAAATTTAACCTTTGGGACCGCGGCGATTCACGTAGGAATAAAATAAAATGCTGTCGTAGCTCAGGGGTAGAGCACTTCATTGGTAATGAAGAGGTCGGTGGTTCGATTCCACTCGACAGCACCAGTTTAGTTTAAATCAAATATAATTCCTACCGTCACGCTACGACTTACCTGATTAACAGCGCTTGTCTCGCCATCCTCTAAGTAGCGCCTCCGCTCAAAATTATGACGCAACTCAAACGACACATTTTCGCCAATTCGATAAACCAAGCTGGTTCTAAAATCGCTGTCAGTACTTTTTTGATCAAAGAATAAATAAGCCCTTTGAACGAATGTAAGCTTGTCGTTAATTTTAAAATTAGCCCGCCAGGAAGTTATTAGATCTGGCTCAGAGTCATAATGCTGAACATCGTGATATCCCAAACTCACATCCCATTCCAACCGCTCATTTAAAAATATTCGCCCAACGCCTAGAGCATTTCTGGCGTCGTGACTGTAAGTCTCAAAACCATCATGAATAGTGCGGTGGTAAACCACGCCATAATTTTTGCTCTCACCAATTATCGCCTTGCTAGAAAGAGTGATGTCGTAAAGTTCTGATGTTTTGACATCGTATTTCTTCTTATTGCCGCTACCGCTATCTGCATATTTCGCCTCATGCTTGAAGTTGATTTCATTGATGGTTTTTTCGCTTTGATAAAGATAGCGCGAAATGATTTGGTAATCTTTTGAGTTATAATCGGATGTATAATTACCTCCGAAAGAGAGGTATTGCCTGGCACGACTAGACTTATAGAACCTCTTTGCACGCGGCGCGACGATAGCCTCGCGCTGCGCTTCGGATTCAACGGCGAAAGCTGGAAGAGGCGATAAAAAAAGCAACAGCAACAGTGGTGGAATAGAGAGGTGGTGGCGTCTCATTTAGTGGCGTGGTGATACCGGGTAAAATCCTAACTATTGCGCTTGTGTTGGCGCGGATGGTTTTGGATTATTGGTGTCGATATAATCCATTGGAGTATTGTCTGCATCTGCGGCGGCTGGCTGAATTTGCTCAGCGGGAATATTTTTATTGATCACGCTTCCATCAGTTGGAGCGGTAATTTCAACATCTCCCTCGCCAGAAAGATCTGGCAATTCAACTTCTTCTTCACCTTTGTTTTCGAATAGCCAGCTCGCGTGACTCTTAATGTCATCGGAATATTTTACGCCGGCAAAAAATGAAAAAACCACCAAGAAGATGGCAACTATTAGCTCGATTGTTTTGATCATATGTATTTTAAAATGGGATTAGAATTGATCGTGAAAAATAAAAATGACTTTGATGAAAGCAAGCTAGATCACCATTAAAATTGGATGTTCAATATATTGACGCAGTGCTTTCAAAAATTCTGCACCCACAGCCCCATCAACTGAGCGATGATCTGAAGATAAAGTGACATTCATCATGTGAGCAATTTTGATTTGTCCATGTTCAACAACTGGCTTTTCAACAGCGCGCGCAACTGCCAGAATACAGCTTTGTGGCGGATTAACGATTGCAGCAAAATTATCGATTCCAAACATTCCGAGGTTGGAAATAGAGAAGGATCCTCCTTGAAACTCTTCTGGCTGCAACTTTCCATCACGCGCTTTTTTTGCTAGTTCTTTCGACTCTTTTGAAATCGCTTGAATTGTTTTTTGATCGGCATTTTTGATAATTGGAGTAATAAGGCCGCCATCAATAGCCACGGCCATTGAGATGTCGATATTGTTGTAAAGAAGAATTGCATCATCAGTCCAAGAAGAGTTGGCTTCTGGAACTTTTTTCAAAGCCATTGCCGTTGCTTTAATGATCAAATCATTAACCGAAACTTTGTAAGCAGGATTTCCTTTTTCATCATGAGAAGCAACTTCGTTCAGGGCGGCACGAAGCTCTTGAAGCTTGTCAATCTTTAGCTCGCACGACAAGTAAAAATGTGGAACATTCTGTTTTGACTCGAGAAGTCTGCGCGCAATAACCTTGCGAATGTTATTATTTTTGACCGCCAAAAATTCTTGTGGATTGCGACGAATCTCACCCGCTCTGCTTGCGCCAGAATTTATAAAATCCAAAACATCTTCTTTAATAATTCTGCCATGTGGGCCAGAACCAGAAATTCCTAAAAGAGAAACGCCCTCTTCTTTGGCGATCCTCTTTGCTAGTGGACTTGCCTTAAAGACTGATTGCTGTTGGCTGCTGACTGCTGATTGGTGGTGAAGAGTGGTTGGAGCTAAAACAACTTTTTCTTCTTTTTCTGGAGCGACATCAACGGTTTTAGCAGCGTAATTTTCGAGAGATTTTTTATCTTCGCCTTTGTCGAGGATTAGCGCGATACAAGAATTAACGGGAACATTCTCAGTTCCTTCGGCGACTAAAATTTTCCCCAAAGTTCCCTCGTCAACCGCCTCAACTTCCATTGTTGCTTTATCGGTTTCGATCTCAGCAATCACATCGCCAGCTTTAATTTTATCACCCTCTTTTTTTACCCATTTGGCGAGATTTCCTTCTTTCATTGTTGGAGAAAGTGCGGGCATTAAAATTTCAATTGGCATATTTAAATATTGATTTAATTATTTCGGGGAAGGTCGAGAGAATTATTTTGCAATCAAGAAAAGTCTATAAATTCATGAATTTAATAGAAATATCGAAGCAAGTAGAAGAAATATTGGGCTCGGTCATTTCCTTCCTAGAAAAAAAAGAAGGAGATAGGAGTTCAGGTTTTGAATCTCACCAACCTCGCTTGGGAAATACAGACAAAGATAGTATTAAAGCCCTTGAAGATATCATTACCGCCTGTTCCTATATTGAGGCTTTTGCAGATCGTTTGAAAGACAATGCAGATGGTTTGAAAGGCAAGTTGGAAACTGCCCTGACTAAATCTAGAAATGATGTGATTGATTTTTTGGATAGTGCCGAAGGTAAACAAATATACGCACACGAACATACCGCAATACCTCTCTTAGAAGCCACTGCAACACAAGGCGCTAGTCTTGCTAGCGCAGAGATGACGCTTCCGCAAGAGACGTCGCTACTTAGTTGTTTATTAGGCGTGGTGCCAACTAAATTTAGTCTGCCTATCATCCATAAGGTAATTTCTAATTGTGAACATTTGTTAGAACGTTCCGATCTGATTGCAAATATAATTAAAAACACATCCATAGGTAAATCTCCTGATATGTCGGAAACTTTTGATTTACTGGTTAGTAAAGGAATGCCCCGCCCTTCTGAAAAACAATTAGAGACCCTCTTAACAAATGAAAGATTCAGATCTGGAAAAAACGCGAGTAAACTGGCTCAGAGTTTTTTATACAAACAATACGACTGTTTTCCGGTCCATTTTATTCTTAATCGTCAATGCGGAGCTAAAAGAGATCTAGTGGAATCAGAAATTATTAAGGAGCAAAACTCACTGAGCAAAAATTTATTCAGCAAAGTCAGAGACACTGAACATTTCTCCGAACTCACTGCCCTATTTATCAGAGTTAACAACGACGAATTTCTGGAAAAATTTCTAAAATCAAATGCAGGGAAGTTTTTAAAAGGCGCTCCGGATCACGCTTCGATTCTTAGTATGGCAATGGAAGGAAAATTGACTAAAACTTGCGAAATATTAATCGATGCGGGCTTTGATCCGCTTAGGCGGAAAGAGGGCCAGGTAAATCCTTTTGCTCTTGCTTGCCAAGATCAGGGAGAAACTTTTCTCGAAAGTTATTTAGGGTCAATCAGAAAAAAATTTGGCGAAGAAAAAGTTATAGAAGTTTTGAGCGCTGACGGCGGCGCCTTAAAACATGCAATCTCTGGCAGGGGATATGTTAATGTCGTGGCTCTTTTAGAAGATAATGGCGCAGACTTCCATGTTGATCACTTAGATAATTTATTAACCGCCGCTAAAAAAGGTCATGCCGGGGTTTTTAATAGATTGCTTGGCGAGTCCCTTGATAAAGAAATAGAAGAAATCAAGGAAAAGCTGCCGGATGATGTGGGTTACGTGATCGACCAAATTTTACTCGATCATCTGGCTTGCAAAACAAGTGCCGCCGCTAAAAGCCTTGAGGAGAGAATTATCCAAAAAGAATCATCTCTAACTGAGGGAGATCTATTTAGAATCTGCGAATCTAGCGGAAGTAAAACTTTAGAATCCTTCGCTGAGTACATGCATAGCAAGACGGGGTATGAAATAAAAGACCATGTAAATGATAAAGATGGTCTCGGAAGAGCGCCGCTTTATTACGCAATCAAAAAAAATGCTTACAACAGTTTAGTCAGCTATCTGCTTGAGTGCGGAGCCGATCCAAATTCAATCTCGACTGGGATAGACGCGGCAACATTGGCAGTTAAAAATAAGGAACCTGGCACACTCGAAATCATTCTTGGATCAGAAAAATTAAGTATCGAGTCGGTTAAAATAGCGCACTCAGAATTAGCAAAAATTGTCGAAAATAACGTTATCACCAATGCTTTTATTAGAGGTTTAAGAGCTGATCAAGTAACGGAATTGGAGCCTTTAATTAGTGCTGATTTATTGCTAAAAGCATTAGAGGCAGAAAGAGGCGAATTTGAAAAACAATGCCTAAATAAGTTTAGCAAAGTTGCCGGCGGCGTTCTTACTAACTTAATCAAAGAACAGAATTTAGAAAAATTAGAAAAACTGCTCGAAAATTTTAAAATTGAAGACTTTCGTAGTTTAGAAGAAACTTTGGCTAGCACTGGCGGCGAATTATCATTAGAGCGTAGGAGAAGTAGCCTATCCGATACGGAAGATAGTCGCCCGGCAAATGTTGTGTTAGCTCCCAGTGGCAGCAAACTAACTGATGAAATTAAAGCAAAATATCTTGGCTTAGCTCTTGAGATTTCTGAAGAGGTAACAGATTCGCGATCAACAAAACGCAAACAAGCAAATCAGGTAATTAGGCTATTGCAGAATCATGGATTTGACTCAGGAGATGAAGTCTTTCGAGCAAGATTAAAAGATGTCGGAATAAGAAGCGGGGATTGTTTCGGTCCTAGTTCTTGTGCGATTGCTTAGGCTTTTCTCGTGTCAAAGGCATCGCGTAACGCTTCGCCAATAAAGACGAGCAAAGTTAGAATTAGAGTAATGGTTGCAAATCCAACAATGCCAAGCCAGTAGGCATTTAAATTATTTTTACCCTGCGCCAGCAATTCGCCGAGAGATGATGATCCAGCTGGCAGGCCGAGGCCAAGAAAATCTAAAGAAGTTAAAGTTGTAATTGCGCCGGCAAGCAAAAACGGCAAATTGGCAATAATGATTGGTGAGGCATTGGGCAAAATATGATGAAAAATAATTCGTGAGTGTGAAGCGCCAAGCGCACGACTGGCGCGAACAAAATCAAAATTACGTAAACGTAAAAATTCTGCACGTACGTAAGAAACCATCGCCATCCAGCTAAACAAGAGCATCAAGCCGAGTAGGGTAAAAAAATTCGGCTCAATGATTGATGATAAAATAATCAGCAAAAATAAAACCGGCATGCTTGACCAAATCTCCATGAAGCGCTGCAGAATCAGGTCGGTCAGGCCGCCGAAATATCCCTGGATCGCACCAAGAAAAATCCCCAAAGCGGCGGAAAAAATCGTAAGGATTAGACCGAAAATTAGCGAAATGCGAATGCCGTAAATCACGCGGGCTAAAACGTCGCGACCTTGATCATCTGTACCAAAAAGATTTTCTGCCGCAGGTCTTGAAGGCGCTGGAGTATTGATTGCGTAATTGATCGTGTCGTAAGAAAATTTAATTGGCGGAAAAATCATCCAGCCGTTTTTTTCAACTAATTTTTGGACTGCGGGATCGCGAAAATCAGCAGGAGCCTCAAAAACTCCGCCAAGTTTTTCTTCAGAAATTTCTTGGAAAATTGGAAAATAAAACTCGCCCTTAAAACTTATCAACAAAGGCTTTTCACCAGCGATTAGTTCGGCAAATAACGTGGCAAAAAAAAGAAAGAATAAAACTAAAAAAGAAAAATATCCGCGGCGATTCTTTTTGAATTTGGCAAAAAAACTGCTTTGAATTTTAATTGTCATCGGGCCTTGTGGCTATTGGTATGAGGCGGCTATTAGAAAGATTTTAAACGCAAGTTTAATAATCTTAAAAAACCGCGGAACAAGATGAAATCTTATCCCGCGGCTCAATTATTTAAGACGCAACTTCTTCGACCTTTTGACCAGCCGCTTGACGATATCTGCTTGCCATCAGGCCAGTTCCCGCAGGAATCAGGCGGCCAACAATAATATTTTCTTTCAAGCCGCGAAGGTTATCGATCTTGCCTTGCACTGCAGCGTCAGTAAGAACTCGTGTAGTTTCTTGGAAGGAAGCCGCAGAGATGAATGACTTGGTTTGCAATGAAGCCTTGGTGATTCCAAGCAACACAGGAACGCATTGTGCTGGCTTCATTTTACTAGCTATCATTTTGCTATTAATCTCTTCAAGAACGTCACGATCAACATATTCGCCCGCAAGCAAAGTTGTGTTGCCGGAGTTAACCACTTCAACGCGCTTCAACATCATGTTGAGAATTACCTCAATATGCTTGTCGTCGATTTTCACGCCTTGCATGCGGTAAACTTTTTGCACTTCGTTAACCATGTAAGAAGTAAAGGCCTGTATACCTTGGATGCGCAAAATGTCGTGCGGAACTGGATTGCCATCGACCAATACGTCGCCCTTCTTAACAGAGTCACCTTCGCCAACGAATAAGTGTTTGTTCTTGGAAATGCTATATTCGAAATGCTCTTGCGATGCATCTTCTGGACGCACGATGATACGACGCTTGGTTTTATAATCTTTACCAAACTCAATACGACCATCAACATCGCTCATCACCGAAGCATTCTTTGGCTTGCGCGCCTCGAACAACTCAGCAACCCGCGGTAGACCACCAGTGATATCGCGAGTCTTTGAAGATTCTTTTGGAATTCTTGCAATCACATCACCAGCTTTAACTTCGTCTCCATTAGAAACGCTAATTATCGTGTGCATTGAAAGATTGTACTCTTTCAGCGCATCTTCTTTGTCTTTAGTGATTGTCAACCTTGGCTTGAGATCTTGCTTACTGTACTGCTTCCAATCCATTACAATTTTGGTAGAAACCCCTGATGACTCGTCAATCTTTTCACGCAAAGAAACATTCTCAGCGAGATCGTTATATTTTATTACACCGCTAGCTTCGGCAACGATTGGAATATTGTAAGGATCCCACTCAGCAAGATGATCTCCCTTCTTAACTTCCGAACCGTGCTTGTGGGTGATCACCGAACCATAAGGCAATCTGTAACTGTGAATTTCTTTTTGATCTTTGTCGACCAAGGTGATTTCAGAGTTGCGACTGATGACAATAATTCTGCCGTCGCGATCAATGATAGTTCCTTTGTCAGAAATTTTAACTTTACCGTCAGAAATTGCAGAAATTGAAGATTGTTCAGCTCCTCTTTGCGCCGCACCACCAATGTGGAAAGTTCTCATTGTTAGCTGAGTTCCTGGCTCGCCGATCGATTGAGCAGCAATTACGCCCACGGCTTCGCCAATACTAACGATATCACCGGTAGCCAAATCACGTCCGTAGCATTTTACGCAAATTCCATTTGGAGTTTTGCAGGTCAATACTGAACGCACTCTGATTGATTTAACACCAGCCTTTTCAATCTCTTCAGACAAGGCTTCGTCAATCATTTTTCCGGCTTTAACAATAACTTTTTTCTTATCTTCTGTCTTGATGTCTTCGAGCGGAACGCGTCCTAAAATATTTTCTGCAAGTGAGACAATTGTTCTGCCATCGTCAATTACTGACTCGATAAGAACGCCTTCGTCAGTGCCACAATCTTCTTCGAGCACGATACAATCTTGAGAAACGTCGACCAATCTTCTGGTTAAATAACCCGAGTTTGCTGTTTTCAATGCAGTATCTGCCAAACCTTTACGCGCACCGTGAGCTGAGATGAAATACTCCATCACACTTAGACCTTCTTTGAAGTTCGAGATGATTGGAGTTTCAATAATTTCGCCCGATGGTTTAGCCATTAGACCGCGCATACCGGCAACTTGCTTTATTTGGCTTTCTGAACCACGAGCGCCAGAGTCCGCCATCATGAAGATGGAGTTGGCAGTAATCGGAGTATCGTAAGTTGAAATAATTGACATCATTTCGCGTGAGATCTTGCTAGTGCAACTTGTCCATTCATCGACGACTTTGTTATAACGCTCACCTGCTGTGATCAAACCTTCGCGATACTGTTTTTCTAATCTTTTTACCTTGTCGAATGACTCGGTTACGTGCTGTTGCTTTGTTGGCGGAACGATCATGTCGTCCTTGCCAATCGATATACCCGCTGTGCATGCGTTGTCAAAACCAAGAGTCATGATGCGATCGCAGAACATCACTGTTTCTTTCTGTCCACAATTACGGTAAACAGTATCAATAAGGTTGGTGACTGCTTTTTTAGTCATTGCCTTATTAACTGTTTCAAAATTGCCCTTCATTGCTGTTGGCAAGATGTTGTAGAGCATCACGCGCCCAGCAGTAGTTTCGACGCGCTCGAATGATTTTTCTCCATCGGCGCTCTTAACTACGTAGCGGTAGAGAATTTTATCATGCACAGAGATTACCTTGCCGTTCAGTGCGTGATACATTTCGTAATTATCCGAAATAGGTCGCGACTTAGTTTTGGCAAAATCTCTCGCTTCCATGGTCATGTAGTACAAGCCAAGAATGATATCTTGCGAAGGCACGATAATTGGCTTACCATTTGCAGGACTGAGAATGTTGTTTGTCGACATCATCAAGGCGCGAGTTTCAACTTGCGCTTCGATCGAAAGAGGAAGGTGAACGGCCATTTGGTCACCGTCAAAATCGGCGTTGAAAGCGGCGCAAACTAGTGGGTGAAGTTGGATCGCTTTACCTTCGGTAAGCACCGGCTCAAAAGCTTGAATACCAAGTCTGTGCAGAGTTGGGGCGCGATTTAGAAGAACTGGATGTTCTTTAATTACTTCATCAAGGATGTCCCAAACTTCTGACCTTTCGGCTTCAACCATTTTTTTAGAAACCTTAATCGAAGGAGATTTTCCGTAAAGTTCGAGCTTTGAATAAATGAAAGGCTTGAATAATTCGAGTGCCATTTTTTTCGGCAAACCACATTGGTGCAATTTTAATTCTGGACCAACCACGATTACTGAACGACCAGAATAGTCTACCCGCTTACCCAAAAGGTTTTGACGGAAGCGACCTTGCTTACCCTTCAACATGTCAGAAAGTGACTTGAAAGGTTTCTTGTTAGAATTTTTTACAATTGCTCCAGAGCGGCCGTTATCAAGCAAGGCATCAACAGCCTCTTGTAACATGCGCTTCTCATTTTTTATAATAATTTCAGGTGCGCCAAGTTCAGAGAGACGACGAAGGCGGTTGTTGCGATTGATTACGCGGCGATAAAGCTCGTTTAAATCCGAAGTTGCAAAACGTCCGCCATCAAGCATAACTAGAGGGCGAATATCGGGCGGGATAACTGGAAGAACAGTCATCACCATGTTTTCAGGCTTACTTTCTGAATCGATGAACTGCTCGATCAACTTTAATCTCTTGATGATTTTTTCTTTTTTGATTTCTGAAGTTGCTTCAGACAATTCTTCGCGCAGATCTTTTTGTAATTTTTTTAGATCAAGTCTTTGCAAAAGTTTTTGAACCGCTTCCGCGCCCATTTCAGCGATGAAACTGCCATATCCGTGCTCTTCTTGGAATCTGGAATATTCATCTTCACTCAAGATTTCGCCTTCTTTTAATGGAGACATTAGGCCGTCAGTAACAACGTAAGCCTCAAAATAAATCACTTTCTCGATCGCTTTCAGCGTAGTTCCAAGGATGGTGCTAATGCGAGACGGTAAAGACTTAAGGAACCAGATGTGAGTTGCTGGCGCGGCAAGTTCGATGTGGCCCATTCTTTCGCGACGAACTTTCGATGAAGTAACTTCAACTCCGCATTTTTCGCAGACAATCCCCTTGTATTTGATGCGCTTATACTTGCCGCAAAGACATTCATAATCCTTGATTGGGCCAAAAATTCGCGCACAGAACAAACCCTCTCTTTCTGGCTTGAATGTACGGTAGTTAATGGTTTCTGGCTTAGATACTTCACCAAAAGACCAAGAGCGAATCTTATCCGGATCGGCAATTGAAATTTTGATGGCGTTGAAATCGAGCAGGTCAACCGCGTTGTTTGAGGTTACGCTTAAGAGACCATGAGATGAAGTTCCGGCAAGAGTCATGTGCTTTAGTTTTTATTTCTCGATTAATTCGATGTTAAGACCAAGTGAACGCACTTCCTTAATCATTACATTGAATGATTCTGGAATGCCGCAATTGAAGTTCTGATTTCCTTGAATGATTGATTCGTAGATTTTGATTCTACCAACCACGTCATCCGATTTAACCGTAAGCATTTCTTGGAGTGAGTAAGCAGCTCCGTATGCTTGCAATGCCCAACATTCCATTTCACCGAAACGCTGACCACCGAAGTGCGATTTACCGCCAAGGGGCTGTTGCGTAATCAAGCTGTATGGCCCGATTGAACGGGCGTGAATCTTGTCATCAACTAAGTGATGGAGCTTCAACATATAGATGTAACCAACAGTAACTTTACGATCGAATCTCTCTCCGGTTTTGCCGTTAAAAAGATGAATCTGGCCAGATTTATCAAGACCAGCCAATTCTAACAAGCCAGTGATGTGCTCTTCTTTTGCACCTTCAAAAATTCCGGTTGCGAAGTGAACTCCATTTCTTTGCTTGGAAGCGAATTCAATTAATTCATTGTCAGACATGGCTTGGATCTTCTTCTTTTCTTCTTCAGAAGAATAGATTGCCAAAAGCTTATCGCTCAGTTTTTTAATAAATTCTTCTTTCTTCGCAGCAACCTGGTCGATGATCTGGCCAATTTGTTTACCGAGTTCTTTTGACGCAAACCCAAGGTGAGTTTCAAGAATTTGACCAATATTCATACGAGAAGGAACGCCTAGCGGATTCAGAACGATATCAACTGGCTCACCATCTGCAGAGTAAGGCATGTCTTCAATTGGCGCGATTTTAGAAACCACGCCCTTATTACCGTGACGACCCGCCATTTTATCACCTGGCTGCAAACGATATTTCGAGGCGATATAAACTTTAACGATCTTAAGAATGCCCTGACCTAACTCATCACCAGTTTTAATCTTTGTGACTTTATCGCTGTAGTCTCTTTCGACTTCAGAGATCTGTTGATTATGTGACTTGATTAGCTTTTCAGTCTTGTCCATCACCTCGGAATCATCGACAACAATCTTAATCAATTGAGCTTTTGACAGGGTCGACAAATCTTTAGAATCGAGCTTGGTTTTTGCCTTTAGCTTGTCGATGCCGCTAGTTAGTTTTTCATCACTGAATAGCTTCACTAAAGCAGCTTTAAGAGAGTCTTCTAAGAAAGAAGTTCTGAGGTTTTTACGTTTAGACAAGGCCTCAATTTGTTGCATTTCGATGTAAACTGAGCGCTCATCTTTTTCAATTCCTTTGCGTGAAAAAACTTTTACGTCAACCACCGTTCCACCTACTCCTGTCGGAGCATAGAGTGATGAATCTTTTACGTCAGCGGATTTTTCACCAAAAATTACTTTGAGTAATTTTTCTTCTGGGGTCATCGGCGATTCACTCTTCGGAGTTGTTTTACCAACAAGAAGATCTCCTGGCTTAACTTCAGCGCCAACGTGGATAATACCCTCTTCGTCGAGCTTGGTTAAAAATTCTTCACCAACATTTGGAATGTCGCGCGTGATTTCTTCAGGCCCGAGGCGCGTATCGCGAGCGATGATTTCCATTTCTTCGATGTGAATCGAGGTGAATGTGTCATCGGCCAAAAGTTTTTCAGAAATAATGATCGAGTCCTCAAAGTTGTAACCGCTCCAAGGCATGAAGGCAACGCGCACATTTTTGCCAAGAGCAATTTCACCGCCAGCGATTGAGTGCCCGCTAGTAATTATTTGTCCCGCCTTAACTTTTTCACCCACCGAAACAGTTGGTCTTTGATTAACGCAGGTATCTTGGTTGGTACGCAAATATTTTTTGAGATCGTACATCTCAATCGTGTTGTCTTCAGTTGCTTCAACAACGACATGGGTAGAATCTACAAACTTTACAACGCCATCTTTTTTAGCACAAACCACAGCCCCGGAATCAGAAGCAATTATTGACTCCATCCCAGTTCCAACCACAGGCGCATCTGGACAAAGCAATGGAACCGCTTGTCTTTGCATGTTTGCACCCATCAACGCGCGATTCGCGTCATCATTCTCAAGGAAGGGGATTAGTGTAGTTGCGATCGAAATAATCTGTTTAGTTGAGACGTCAATAAAGTCGATTTTGTCTGGCGTCAACATTATGAATTCACCATTTTTACGACAGCTCACCAAGTCAGATTTAATGTTGCCATTTGCGTCGGCTTCAACATTCGAAGGCCCAACTGCAAAGTCGACTTCGCCCATTGCTGAGAGATATTTTACTTCATTAGTAATTTTTCCGTTAACAACTTTGCGATAAGGAGTTTCGATAAATCCGTAATTATTAACCCGGGCATATGTCGCAAGAGAGTTGATCAAGCCAATATTTGGACCTTCTGGAG